>NZ_JBEVTO010000007.1:0-243885 GCF_041020825.1 Oscillibacter sp. GMB15532 | reverse complement strand
TAGGTTTTAAAAAATAAAATCGCCGCCGGGCTTGTTCTTGACTTCCGTGGATTCTCTGCCTATAATGGGGCCACCCTATGTAAATACGGCGAAAAAGTGGTTGGCGCGGCCTTCTATCGGGTGAAACGTCAGGGGCTTTTGCCGAAACTTTCCGGTGAGAAAAGGCGGGCGCGGGGCGAAGGACAGCGAAACAATTTCTGCGGGTTCATATGGGAAAAGGAGGCGAGCAGGCCATGACCTTACAGCAGCTAAAATATTTCATTGAAACGGTGAACTGCGGCTCCATCAGCAAGGCGGCGGACAATCTTTTTTTGTCCCAGCCCAGCCTGTCCAGCTCCATCAAGGAGCTGGAAACCGAAACCGGCGTGGAGCTGTTCACCCGGACATCCAAGGGCATGGCCCTGACGCAGGACGGCGTGGAGTTTTTGGGCTATGCCCGGCAGGTAATCGAGCAGGCGGACTTTCTGGAGCGGCGGTATCTTAGCAAAAAACCGCCTCGCCGGGTGTTTAGCGTCTCCTCCCAGCACTATGCCTTTGCGGTAAACGCTTTTGTCAGCATGGTCCGCAAAACCAACGCCGACGAATATGAGCTGACCATGCGGGAAACCCAGACTCACGACATTGTGGAGTCCGTCAGAACCCTGCGCAGCGAAATTGGCATTCTCTATCTGAATCCGTTCAACCGCAAGGTGATTGAAAAGCTCTTGCGGGAAAGCGACTTGACCTTTCACTCCCTGTTTACCGCCAAGCCCCATATTTTTACCGGCAGCGCGAGCCCTCTTGCAAAGCGAGAATATGTCACACTGAAGGATTTGGAGGATTATCCCTGCCTGACCTACGAGCAGGGGGAGTACAACTCCTTTTATTTTTCGGAGGAGATTCTCAGCACCGAGTTTCACAAAAAAAGCATTAAGGTGACTGACCGGGCCACCATGTTCAACCTGATGATCGGATTGGATGGGTACACAATTTCTTCCGGCATCATCAGCGCCGACCTCAACGGCGACAATATCGCCGCCATCCCCTTACAGGTAGAGGACTCCATCGAGGTGGGCTGGATTTCCCATCGCTCCATCCGCCTCACCGCGCAGGCGGAGCTGTATCTGGAGGAACTGGACAAGGCCATCCGGCATTACGGTGTTCCCGGCGAAGCGATATAGCTTTAAGCTATGGATGGGAATAGGATATCAGTGTTACCCTATGGGTTTAACGCCGTGCTATGATATACCCATCAAACACGTAGGAGGAACATCCATGAGTAATAGATTTCAGACGGTGGGCAGTCTGCTTCGTCCCGAGGCGCTGCTAGCTTATAAGCGCAAAATTGAAGACCGGGAAGACATTCGCTATCCGTTTTATGATGATTTTCCGGGCTATCAGCAGGCGGAGGCTGAGGCCACAAAGGCCGTTGTAGCCAAGCAGGCCGAGCATGGGCTGACGGTGCTGACGGACGGCGAGTATTCCAAATCCATGTGGCATCTGGACTTCATCTGGGGTCTTGGCGGTGCGGAGCGCCGGTTTGCCGACCACGGCTACTTTTTCCGTGACAAGGACGAGCACGGTCATTTCGAGACGCGCCGGGACATCGGCATCGCCATCACCGGCCCCCTGTCCGGGAAGAACCACCACTTTATTGAAATTTACAAGCAGCTGGCGGCTGTGGCACCGGAGGGCGCGGCACTGAAACAGTGCGTCTGGGCGGCGGCCCACGCCTATACCGAGCTTGCCATTTTTGACAAGCTGGCAGGTCCCGGTCAGGTGTATGCCGACAACGAGGCTTTAAAGCAGGGCGTGATTCAGGCCTACAAGGAATTTGTAGCCGAATACGCCGCTGCGGGCGGGAAAATCATTCAGTTTGACGACTGTCTCTGGGAGCTGTTTGCCTCCGACAACGACAATTCCCCCTTCACCGGCGGCACCAATTCTCCGGAGGTGCTGGGCCTTGCCGAGGACTTTGTGAATATCAACAACCAGATCATCGACTATGCCCACTCTCTGGGTCTGACGGTGTGGACCCACAACTGCCGGGGCAACTATGCCTCCCGGAACATGGGCGGCGGGTCTTACAGCGCCATTGCAAAGCTGTTTTTGGGCCAGCAGCGGTACGACCGGTTCTTCCTGGAGTGGGACGACGACCGCGCCGGCTCTCTGGAAGCACTGGCGGCGTTTAAGGACCGGCCCGACACGGAAATTGTTCTGGGTCTGCTCTCCAGCAAAAACAATCAGCTTGACGACGAGGCCCGCGTCCTCCGTCTGCTGGACGAGGCGTCGTCCATGATTCCCAAGGAGCGGCTGTACCTGTCTCATCAGTGCGGCTTTGCCTCCTGCGACGGCGGAAACGAGCTAAGCGAGGCTGAGCAGTGGGCCAAGATCGATCAGGGCCAGCGTCTGGCCCAGAGCTATTGGGGCGAGTAAAAATTTTTAAATCGCTCCGCAATGAAAGCACCCCCCTTCCCATTCCGGAACGGTTGTAAGGGCAAGCGCCGATATGATCTGCTATGCAGACGGTATCGGCGCTTGCTCCCTATTGCATTGTGGGCAATGGTTTTGTATAATCATGGTATGCAATGCTGAAAATACAGGACTGCTTATCTGATAAAGGAGGAACATAACATGGCAAGAAAGATCGGGTTTATCGTCGGAAGCCTGCGGGCCGATTCCTACAACAAGAAGATTGCCAAGCAGTTTGCTGCTTTACTGCCGGAGGGCTTTGAAGCGGTGTTTATTGAAATCGGGAATCTGCCGCTTTACAATGAGGATTTGGACGCGGCGGGAAAGGTCCCCGCGGCATGGACCGCGTTCAGGGAAACCCTGAAAACCGTGGACGGCGTTTTCTTTTTCACGCCGGAATACAACCGCTCCATGCCTGCTGCGATGAAAAACGCGCTGGACGTTGGCTCCCGCCCCTACGGCGAGAGCGTGTGGCCAAAGAAGCCCGGCCTGGTGGTCAGCGGTTCCGTGGGTCCTGTGGGCGGCTTTGGGGCCAACCATCACCTGCGCCAGACGCTGGTGTGCCTGGACGTTCCCGTTTTGCAGCAGCCGGAGGCCTATATCGGCAGCGTTCCGGGCCTGCTGGACGAACAGGGAAACATTGTGGAGCACACGGTCCAGTTTTTCCAGAAGATTGTGGACGAATATATGGTGTTTTTCCACAAGCTGGCTGATTGACACGGCGTTCGCGCGTATTCCTATCTCATAAAGCTGAAAGGATGTGCCGTCGGCCTTAGCCGACGGCACATCCTTTTTCAAGTTACAATTTTGGGAGGGCCATGATAAACCGGCTTCCCTGCTCTCCCCGGCTCTCCGCCCGGACGGTTCCCCCGTGGGCCAGCGCAATGGACTTTACAATCGCAAGTCCGATTCCGGCGCCGCCGGATTCCCGGTTCCGGGATTTGTCGGTACGGTAAAGCCGCTCAAACACGAGGGACAGCTCCTGCGGGGGGATGCCGATGCCGTCATCTTCCACGCTCAGTGTGGCGTGGCGCTCGTCGTCCTCCACCCTGACGCGGATGTGTCCGTGGGCCCCGGTGTACTTCACGGCGTTGGAAAGCAAATTGACCATCACCTGGCACAGCTTGTCCCGGTCGGCCTCTAGAACGGAGGAGCCACCCTCCACCGTCAAGGACAGGTCTTTCTTTTTAAGGTCCGCCGCGAAGCTGGCGCATACGGTGCGGACAACCTCCATCAGGTCCACCCGGGCTTTGTGGAGAACGAGATTTTCGTGCTCCATCTCCTCCAGCCGCTCCAAATCCGCCACCAGACCGGAAAGACGGCCAATCTCCTCATAGCAGCTTTGCAGCCGCTCTGCGCTTGGCTCCCACACGCCCTCAATCATCATTTCCAGATGGGAGGAAAGCGTGGTGAGCGGGGTGCGCAGTTCATGGGCAACGTCGGCGGTCAGCTGCTTTCGCATCCGCTCCTGCCCGGCCAGCCGGTCGGAAAGGTGATTGATGGCGGCAGTCAGCTCGTCCAGCTCCAGCGTTCCTGTGTTGCCCTCGAAGCGGGCGGAATAGTCACCATGGGAAATCTGCTTTGCGATATACGAGGTTCTGATAATCGGGCGCGCGATGCGCCTTGCCAGAACGGTGCTGACAAGCAGGGCCGCGCACAGCGAGGCCAGCCCCACGCCAATGAGTACCGTATTGAGGGCACTGAGAAAACGAAAATCACTGTCGCTTAAAAAGTACGGGCCGTAATAGCTGATGGAGAGAGAACCCACCGCCTGCCCGTTTTGGGTGAGGGGATAGTCGTGGGCGGCAAACGCGCCCTGCATATCGGGCCGCCATTTCTTCATCCGTGCGGAGATTTCCGTCATCACCTGATGGCACGCGGACATGTCGTGATTTTCCGCGTCCCAGATAAGAATGCCCTCCTTGTCGTATACCTTGACGATATAGCCGTCGTACAGGGCGTACATCCCCGCGCCATGGAGATATTCCGTGTTCCATTGCTCTGTCAGCCTGTCATACTGGCCGCTGAAATTGGAAATCATGTCGTCGGCCTTTGCTGTTTGCTGCTCCATGATATATTTTTCAAATTCCCCGGCAATCAGGACGTTGGACAGCAGGCTGATCACCGCCACGGTAAACAGCACGATCAGCGCCATGGTCAGGGATAGCTGCCCTCTGAGTTTGCGCATGTCATTCCCCTCCGAATTTATAGCCCAGCCCGTGCACCGTGAGAATATATGCAGGCGAACGGGGGTCGTCCTCTATTTTTTGCCGGAGATTTTTCATATGGCTGTCAATGGCCCTGTCATAGCCGTCAAATTCGTCACCCAGAGCAAGGGTAATCAGCTCGGCCCGGGTAAACACCTTTCCGGGATACTTCACCAGTGCGGATAAAATTTTCAGCTCGTTGGGAGTCAGGCTGACAGGCCTTCCCTGTTTTCTGATGACATTCTGCGCAAAGTCCACATAAAGGTCGCCGTCATTCCATGAATTTTTCATGGTCAGAGGAATCAGGTCGTCCCCGGCGCGGCGCAGCAGGGCTTCTATCCGGGCGCACAGGACCTTCAGGCTGAAGGGCTTTGTAATATAGTCGTCCGCACCCAGCCCAAGTCCCTCCAGCTGGTCGTTTTCCTGCGCCTTTGCCGTCAGCATGATAATGGGGACCCGGGACTTTTTCCGGATCGCCCGGCAGACCTCTTCCCCCGGCATGTCGGGCATCATCAGGTCCAGCACCACCAGTGCCACGTTCATCCGTGCAAAAAGCTCCAGCGCCTGCGTGCCGTTTTCGGCGGTGTAAACCGAAAAGCCCCTGCTTTTTAAAAAGGAAGCCACGGCCTCCAGAATTTTCGGTTCGTCGTCCACCACCAGAATGTTTTTGCTGTCCCTTGTCATATGCGGCACCTGCCCTGTCGTGAAATTCGTCCCCTGTGCCCATCCGGACGGAATAACGGGAACCGCGCGGAATTGCGGTTCCCGTTTTTTGAAACGTCCGCAAAAAGCCCCGTGGCTCCGGGTACGGCTGTTTCCATGATATACCTGCCGCTGGCACATTGCAACCAAAATGGCTTTGGTTACAATCGGCTGCCGCGTTCCATTTGCTTCGGAAAATGACCCTATCCCGGATATGAAGCGCCGGTTTCCCGTCTGTGCGGCGGGTGATTCCGGGCTTTACATCCCGGTTAGTATTCCACCTTCCAGTTTTTAAAAATCTGTGCCGATTGATCCAAAAATTCGTAGGAAATCGTGATGGAGTCGTCTGTCACGGTTTTGTTTTCATCCATAATCGGCCAGGGGTTGCAGCCGCCTGCCTCGACCTCAACCCGGTCCATGGTAAACTGATTGCCGCAGTTTTGACAGACCAGCTTGTCGCCCGACTGCTCGTAATATCCCCGCCCGGAATCATAGCAGACCTGGCAGGTGTTGAAGGCGGTGCGGACGGTGCCGTCCGGCGCCTTCACGGCGATGACTTCCATAGCGGTTCCGTTGACCTCTGTTGGGTAAAAGGAGGCCTGGTCCGTAATATCCTCCAGACTGATGACAAGGGCCTCGCCGCTGCCCGAGGAAGTCTGGGGTGTGGCATCCCCGCTCGTCCCGCCGGAGCAGGCGGCCAGAGCAAGGACGGATGCAAGGGCAAATATGAAGGCCCCCGCGGTTTTCCATTTTGTGTGTTTGTGGGGTTTTACCTGAGTAAGCATTGTGTTGTTCCTCCTTAAAATTTCGGGATGCCGCCCCGCCCATATAAGCTGAAGCGCAGCAGGTGTTTTAATTTATGGTGTTTCGGAGATGCAGCCGCCGTTTTCAAGGACACGGTGGCGGGTCAGGAGCGCCGAGCAGTTTTCTTCCGGTACGCGTCCCGCATTAGTCAGAAGCAGCAGGACGGGCCGGTGAAATACCCCGGCGCGCCAAGGATGGAGTCCTGAGAAGTACCGCCGGACGGCGGCTCAATCACCGCCCCCGGCTCCACTACGGTGATACTGCTGCGAATCATCCCCATCCAGCAGCTATACCCAAAGGCACCCGTTTCCTCCGGCGTAAAGGTAATGACGTTTTCCCCGGTTTTAAAAGAATGCTCCACACCGTATTCCTGAATAAAAATTCGGTTGTTGCAGCCATTGATGCTGCCCTTGGGCGCGTCGATCACCCATTTAACGGGTGTTCCGGCCCAAACGGTGATTTGCGGATACTGTCCCGGCAAAAGGGTGCTGCGGACCACCTGAACCCCATCCTCCAGAACGGGGCCGGACACGGCGGACCCGCCTTGCAAAAAGGAGGTCTGGCCCGTGGCAAAGCCGGACAGGCTCCAGCCCTGAGAGAGCATGGAAAGGCCCAGCACCGCCACCAGCACCGCCCCCACGGTCATTACCCGTTTGGTAAACCGTCTGCCTAAAGCAGCGCTGAGTGCCCCAAGGCCAAACATCAGCGGCACCGTGCCCAGACTGAACAGCAGCATGGACAGCGCCCCCGCAAAGGCGCTTCCGGTGGAAAGGGCATAAATCTGCATGGCCTGTAAGGGGCCGCAGGGCATCAGGCCATTGAGCAGTCCCACCGCCAGCGGACTTCCGCTCTTGGCTTTTTCTGAATCAATCCGTTGGGCGATTCGCTTTGGCATACGCGGGGTCAGCGCTCTCAGCGCCGGGAAAATACCCAGCATGTTGAACCCCATCAGGACCATGAACCCACCTGCAATCAGCTTTAAAACGCCCTGCGCGGCAGGCGAAAAGGTAACAACGGAGCCAAGTGCTCCCACGATAAAGCCCACGGCAGTGTAGGAAAGTACCCTTCCAAGGTTGTATAAAAAAGCGGGCCTGAGAGAGGAAAGGCGGCTTTGTTCCTCCGGGGCTTCTCCTTTGGGAATACATTGCGAAAGGTTAATGCCGCCGCACATGGCCACGCAGTGGACAGAGGTAATCAGGCCGATGACGAACAGCATTCCGTATTCCATGTTCGTTTCCGCCAGCTGGCTTGGTACAAGCAAATTTAGAAAACCATAGTGCTCCATGAGCATATAAAGCGCCGCAATAATCAGCAGCAGACCGGCGGAGCGCGCCGTGTTCCCCCCGCCATGACGGCGGCTCGCAACCACCTGATACCCAAGCTTTTGAATGATTGCGGAAAGCTCCTCAATGGAAACAACCTCCGCGTCATAGATAACTGCCGCCGTTCCGGCGGCGTAGCTTACGTCCGCCTTTTGAACGCCTGCGGTGCTTCGCAGCTTTTTTTCAACCTTGTTCTGACAGTTCACGCAAGACATGCCGTCGATATGCAATTTTTCGGCCTTTATCCCTGCTTTCATAAACACCCTCTTTTCACCCTTGGGCCAAAGCATAGCCAAAAGATTTGTAGATGTTATGGAGAACGGAGAGAAAAGAATGTCGCTTTTTAAAAGGCATTCTGACACGCAGGCGCCTTGTCCGTTCCGTTTCAGATTATAAAAAACCGCCCCTGCACCATATTGGCGCAGGGGCGATCTCGTTAGTGGATGCCGCATGGAAAAACAGTTGCCGCTTATTTTGAAGGTTCCTCATCGCTCTGCTTCCGATGATCCAAAGCATACCGGCAGCATTGCAGCACCAGCATATTAAAGGAAATACCGGTTTCCTCTGCCGCGCTGCTCAGGTCTTCAAAAAGCTTTTCAGTAAAACGAATCGTCCGGGGTACGTTTGCGTTCGCGTATTGCCTGTCAATCTCAAACACAGTAACACCACCTTTATTGGTGTTGACAGTATAACTATTTTTGGTTATATTTTAATATAACCAAAAATGGTGCAAATAAAGACGGGAGGGTAACATGAAAGAAAGTCAGACAAACATCACATACAGGCGTTTGGAGCTTAAGTTGTCCAAAATTGCCGCAAAAGTTGCGGATGCGACAGATCTGTCCCGTCACGCATAAGACTTGATTTACCTGTTCAAAAAGGACGTAATTAACGTCTGCTTGCGGCAAAAAGCGTATTGACTTCCCATTTCCGCAATGCTATGCTAATGGAAACACAGGCACGGGCGAGAGTGATCGGGGACCGTCCCAAAGCCAGGGACACATTGGGCCTGGATCACCTTTCGCCCACAGGAAGCAGAGCTGAAAAGCTCGGGAAAAGGACCCGCCCTCCGCGATTTTTAACGCGAAGCGGACATTACGGGAAATATGGAAAGGAGCACATATCATGAGCGAACTGAAATTTTACATTTGCAAGCATTGCGGCAACCTGGTGGAGCTGGTTCACACGGGCGGCGGCCAGTTGGTCTGCTGTGGCGACCCCATGGTGGAACTGAAGGCCAACACTGTTGACGCCAGCCAGGAGAAGCACGTCCCCGTCGTCACTGTGGAGGGGGATACTGTGAAGGTTGCCGTTGGCACGGTGGCACATCCCATGCTTGAGGAGCATTATATCCAGTGGATTTATCTGGAGACCGAGCACGGCGCTCTGCGCCACGAGCTCAAGCCCGGCGAGGCGCCTGAGGCCACGTTCTGCCTGAACGGCGAAAAGGCTCTGGCCGCCTATGAATACTGCAATCTGCACGGCCTCTGGAAGAAGGAGCTGTAAGCGGTTACAGTCTCACGAGAAACAAAGACCGATGGCCGCGCAAGCGGCCATCGGTTTTTCTGCCGGATGCGCATGAAGAGGAGGGACAGGCATGAAGGTTTGTATTCTGCAAGGAAGTCCCAGAGAAAAGGGCAACACCAATGCCCTTCTGGCTCCCTTCATTCAGCGGCTGGAGGAACGGGGCCATTGCTGCCAAACGATTTCACTTCGGGAAAAGGATGTAAGGCCCTGCACCGCCTGCCGTGCCTGCCAGAGGGATTGGACCATCTTTGGCTGCGTGCAGCAGGATGACATGCAGGAGATTTTTGACGCAGTCCTCTCCTGCGACTTGCTGGTATTGGCGTCACCCATTTACACGTGGTACTGCACCCCGCCCATGAAGGCGGTGCTGGATCGGCTGGTATACGGCATGAACAAGTATTACGGTGAGGCTAAGGGTCCGTCCCTCTGGGCCGGAAAGTCCATGGCGCTGGTGACCACCTGCGGCTACGCCCCCGAAAAGGGGGCCGATCTGTGGGAGGCCGGTATGCGGCGCTATTGCAAGCACTCCCGGCTAAAGTATCTGGGAATGCTGGCAGAGCGGCATCTGGGTTACGACGTCCCGTTTATGGACGGGGAAAAAGGCGCCCGCGCGGCGAAATTTGCCGACCGGCTTTGCCATGAAGTGGAAGCACAGTAAATTTTTTTAAAGTTGCATATGCAACTTAACACATGCGCGTATTCGTATATACTCATATCACAGACAGCAAGAAACAACTGTCAGCCAAAAGCCGGCGCATGGCACGCCGGGTTAAAAGGAGGAAATATAATATGAAGAAATGGGTTTGTTCTATCTGCGGATATGTATTTGAAGGCGAGAATCCCCCTGAGAAGTGCCCCCAGTGCGGCGCCCCTGCTTCTAAGTTTATTGAGCAGAAGGGTGAGATGGTCTGGGCTGCCGAGCATGTGATCGGCGTGGGCAAGTCCTTTGGGGACAATGTGCCTGTTGAGGTTCAGAATGAGATTGTGGAGGGCCTGCGGGCCAACTTTACCGGCGAGTGCACCGAGGTGGGCATGTATCTGGCGATGAGCCGCGCTGCCTATCGCGAAGGCTACCCCGAAATCGGTGATTATTGGCACAAGGCCGGTCTGGAAGAGGCTGAGCACGCCGCCAGATTTGCGGAATTGCTGGGCGAAGTCGTCACCGATTCCTCCAAGAAGAATCTGGAGATGCGCGTGGAGGCCGAGAACGGCGCCACCATGGGCAAGTTTGAGCTTGCGAAGCTTGCTAAGCAGTATAATCTGGACGCCATTCACGACACCGTCCACGAGATGGCCCGTGACGAGGCCCGGCATGGCAAGGCGTTTGCCGGTCTGCTGAACAGATACTTCGGCAAGTAAGCTCTTTCCATATTTAAGTGTGAGCAGGCCCCCGGGAAATTCCCGGGGGCCTGCTTTTTACCTGTGAAAAACCGCCCCGGCTTTTGAGCCGGGGCGGTTGGGTTTGTAGTCTGAGGGGAAATTACTCCGCTGCTGCAAGGGCCTTTGCCTCGGCAATGGCCTTCTCCTGCGCGGCGGGAGGGCAGTCTTCATACCGGGCGAAGTCCAGTGTGAACCGGGCGCGGCTCTGGGTCATGGACCGCAGATCGATGGCATAGGTGCTCATTTCGCCCATAGGGACCTCGGCCACAACCTCCGTCTCGCCTTCTCCCGTGGGGTTGGTGCCAAGGACGCGGCCGCGGCGCTTGTTGAGATCGCCCATCACGTCGCCGGTGAAGTTGTCGGGCACGAAGACGCGCAGCTCGCCAATAGGCTCCAGCAGCACGGGGTTCGCCTGCTCCAGACCCGCTTTGAACGCAAGGCTGGCGGCGGTTTTAAACGCCATTTCGGAGGAGTCCACCGGATGATAGGAACCGTCCACCAGCGTGGCCTTCAAAAATACTACCGGGTAGCCTGCCAGCGGGCCGTGAATGCAGCTTTCCCGCAGGCCCTTTTCAACGGCGGGGAAGAAGTTTCTCGGCACGGAGCCGCCGAACACGTTCTCCGCAAAGACCATCTCCTCGCTCTCGCTCTGCGGTGCAAACTCAATCCACACGTCGCCAAACTGACCATGTCCACCGGACTGCTTCTTGTGGCGGCCCTGCACCTTCACGGTCTTGCGGATTTTCTCGCGGTATGCCACCCGGACGGGAGAAAGCACGGTTTCCACGCCGAAGCGGGACTGGAGCTTTGCCCGTAGCACATCCAGCTGAATATCGCCGGTGCCAGAGAGGACCAACTGGTGCGTCTCGGCATTGTTGATGAGGGAGAAAGTCAAATCCTCCTCGCCCAGCTTGAAAAGGCCGCCGGCCACCTTGTCGTCCTGCCCCCGGGTCTTGGGGGCGATGGCCTGCGCATAGCAGGGGATGGGAAACGGAATGCCAGTGAGATTCACCACCCGCTTGGCGGTGCACAGGGTATCCCCTGTTTTCACCTTTTCCATTTTGGCTACCGCAGCAATATCGCCGCAGCACACTTCCTTGACCTCCACGGCCTTTTTGCCCTTCATGGTGTACAGGTGGCCCAGCTTCATGGCCTCGCCGGTGCGGGCGTTGGTCAGCGTCATATCCGCCGTAATCTTGCCGGAAATCACCTTGAAATAGGAGTACCGGCCATACTGGTCGGAGGTGGTCTTGAACACAAAGGCATAGGGGTCGCCGGTTTCCGTCAGGTCAATTTCCACCTGATTGCCGTCGCCGTCGGTGCCCTTGCGGTTGGGGATTTCCACCGGGTTGGGGAACAGCTTTGCCACCGTATCCAGCACGGTTTGGGTGCCCATGCCGGAAAAGGCGCTGCCGCACATGACGGGGCAGAGAATCAAATCTCGCACGCCCGCGTGAAGGCCCTCCAGCAACTCTTCCTGCGTGAAGGGGTCGCCGTTGAAGAATTTCTCCATCTTATCTTCGCTGGTTTCGGCGACGGACTCGCAGAGCTGCTGATAAAAATTCTCCACAACCTCCGCCTTATCGGCGGGAATGGGGATTTTCTCCCGGCGTCCGTCGGGTTTCAGGGCGTATGCCTTTTTGTAAACCACGTCGATCAGCGCTTCGATTTTCTTGTTCTCGTCCCACATGGGCATCATGGTGGGGCACACGGCCCGGCCGAACTTTTCACGGAGGGATTCCCACGCGCCGTTAAAGTCGCCGCCCTCTTCATCGGTTTTGGAAATGTAAATGGCCCGGGGCATATTCCGTTCCTGAAGATATTTCCATGCCTTCTCGGTGCCCACGGAAATGCCGCCCTTGGCGGAACAGACGATGATGCCAGCGTCCGCCACACGGAGCGCCTCCAGCACCTCGCCGGAAAAATCAAAATAACCCGGAGTGTCGATCACATTGATCTTCACACCCTTGAATTCGATGGGAGCGATGCTCAAAGAGATCGTAATTTTCCGCTTAATCTCTTCGGGATCATAGTCGCAGGTCGTATTTCCATCGGTCACCTTACCGAGACGGTCCGTGCCGCCGGTGAGAAACAGCATGGACTCCACCAGAGAGGTCTTGCCGTTTCCGCCGTGGCCCAGCAGGCAGATATTGCGAATGTCCTTTGCAGTCATATGTTTTGTACTCCCTTCGATTTGTTGCTTGGGCAGAAAACCCGAAAAATCGCTCCATACGCCATGAAATGCGTAGTATGGCCGTTAAAAGCATTATACAATGATTTGACGGTTAGCACAACGCCGGATTTGTCCAGACCCCTATTTTTGGTGGCCTGCACAAGAAAGAAAGTAAAGAATTTACATTTCCATTCCGTTAAAAGCGAAAGCCGCGGCCCCGATTTGGGGCCGCGGCAAACATTTTTCTATCAGGAGGCAAAGGAGAGGTGGAACCTTGCTCCTGCGTCGCCCATAAATGCGACCAGTCCGCCCTCGGGCAGCTTCACGGAGCCGTCGTCCCACAGGAAAGAGGAAGCAACCACGCTGCCCTTGGCGTCGTAGACATAGAAGCCCGCGTTTTCGGGCAAGGTGACGGTCATGGTTTTGCCCACGTCCTTCTCCGCCACCGTGTACCACCGGGCATAGCCGTCGGGCTGAATGGTAGAGTAGGACGCGCCGGTTCCGGTAAAGAGATTTTTCAGGCCGCTGTCCATTAGATAAGGCGCATTGCCAATCCATAGGAGATTTCCCTCCACCGTCATGCTGTTGGTGTCCCGGCCAATGGGCAGGTCGTACACCAGCTCCGTGGGGCTGGCAATGCGATAACCCCCCACGTAGCCCGGGACATACTGCGCTCCCTGCTGCATGGCGGCAGTTTGGGAGGAATCGGACAGGGCCAGATATAGCTGGGAGGTATACTTTTCTGTCAGGGGCACTGCATTCATCGTCAGCAGCGCGTCCCACGCGGCCTGAGTTTCTGCAGAGACGGAATTTTCCGGCATCTTTACCATCAGATAGTCGCTGGTGGGTAGAATTCCAAGTCCGGGAAGAGGTGTGTAGTTCTGCTGATAGAGATAGGTATAGCCATTGCTCTCGCGCACCAGTTTCACCGCCACCGCGTTGCTCTCGTCCCGGAAGGAACCGTCACTGTAATAGGTCAGCGTCTGATCCGGAACGCCCGCAAGAGTCATCTGGCGGAGAAGCAGTTTTCCGTCAGTGGAAACGGTGATCTGCACCTGCTGGCTAGTGGTTCCGTAGTACCCGGACTCCTTCACCAGCGTCTGGGGCATGGCGGAGACAGTCGCGGCGGGAAGTGCCGGGGCTGTTTCGTCCACGTCCACGCCCTTTTCTTTCAGTGCGCTGATCAAAAGCTGGGCGGCGGCCAGCTCATTGTAAACCGACACGCCTCCGGCGGAAACCACCGCGGCCGCCAGATTGTATTCCGGCAGGACCAGCAGCGCCGCGTGATAGCGCAGGGTGTCCCCGCCCTTGACAAGGCACTGAATGCCATTTTCGGCAAAGGGCGCAAACTCCACCGCGTCCCAGCCAAGGCCAAAGCTTACAAGGCCCAAAGGCTCGTCAGGCCAGATGCCCCGGTCGTATTCCGGCGCGGCCATGGCGGTGGTGGACTTGGCAGAGAGCAGGGATGTTCCCGTAAGAGCGCCGCCGAAAGAGGCCAAATCACCGGCGGTGGCGTACAGTCCGCCTGCGCCCACAATGCCAAGGCTCTCGACGGGCAGCTCCCGGGAATCACCGGCAGAGGCATAGGTAGGGGCCAGAGTGCTCTTGGAAAACGAATCCTGCGGAGCAAAGGTGCTTTTCAGACCCAGAGGAGACAGAATTTCGGCGCGCACATAGTCCATGAAGTCCTTGCCGGAAACGGCTTCCACAATCAGCTCCGCAAGGGTAAATCCGTCGTTGCAGTAGGCGGAAAAGGCGCCGGGATCGGCTTTCAGTTTTTGGGTGGAAAGACGCTGCAAAAGATCGGTTGTTGCCTGCTGGTCGTCGTCGTCAAACAAAAACGCGTTGCCCAAGGAGGTTCCCGCAAGGCCGGAGGAGTGGTTCAGCAGCATCCGCACTGTAATTTTGGTGTAGCGGGAATCCGCCATTTTAAAGTCTTTTAAATAGGTGGTCACGGGAGAATCCAGATTGATTTTACCGGCTTCCACCAGCTTCATCACCGCCACGGTGGTGTAAATCTTGCTGATGGAACCAATGCCGTAAAGGTCCCGACTTGTGGAAGCAAAGGTAGGTATGGAATTAGTGGGCGTTTTGTCGCCGCCCAAAGCAGCAGTGTAGGAAATCTTACCCTCGTCCCACAGCGCATAGGAGATACTGTCCGCAAGCCCATACTTCTGGGCGGCTTCGACGGCTGCCGAATCCGCAGCCTGCCGCTCTGCTGACAGAGAGGAAGACGCTGCCGCTGCGGGCAGAATCAGGCTCGCGGTCAGGGCAAGGGCCAGCATGGCGCTCCCCAGCTGTTTTCTAAATGTACAATTCATAGTTTGTTCCTTTCCGCCCCGATGGGCGTCCATATTGTATCGGTTACCGTATGCGCTTCAAAGCGCGTGGAAATCAGGCAAGCTTTTGCCGCTTCCGCAGACGCAGGGAGAGCACCGCCAGACAAATTCCCACCGCGCCGCTGATAAAGCAAAACAACAGCATAGCGTTCACTCCGGCCCCGTCGATCATAGCTCCGGCAATCAGGTTGCCCAGCACGCCGCTCAGGCCGTTGGTCGCCACCATTTTCAGGGATTGGCCCTGCACCCGGTCCTCCGGTAGCACGTTTTCATTGGCGAAATAGACATTGCCGGGGTTAAACAGTCCATAGCCCAACATCTGGACCGGCTGCAAAAGCAGCAGCAGCCGCAAATCGCCGCACAGGAAGAAAAGAAGAGGCTTTGCCGCCATAAAAATCACCGAGGCAAGCATCACCTTTTCAATGCCAACCCGTTTCCACAGCCATTGAAATAAAATGGCTCCCGGCAGCTCCGACGCGGCCATGAGAAACAGCGCAAGCCCCAGATCGCCGCTGTCGCCGCCCCGGTCCTCCACCAGATTTACAAGAAAGTTCACGATGGGCATGACCGCCATCAGCGCGAAAAAGCCCGCGCCCAGCATGGCGGTAAACGCCGGGTTGTGCTTTAAAATGTACAGCGGGGAATGAGGCTCCGTTCTGGTTCCCTCCGGTCCGGTGGACCGGGGAAAGGCGGGAAAGGCCGCCAGAGCCAACAAGATCAGCAGCACCAGCGCCCCATGGGTCGTCAGTGCGGATTCCACGCCGAAGCGCTGGGCCTGCCGCCCCACCAGAATGGATATTCCGGCATAGGAAAAGGCGCCCAGTCCCCTGCCCAGACTGTATCGCACGTTCACGCCCGCGTTTAAAAACTGCATGGACATGGAGTCGATCAGAGGATAAGAATTCGTCTCCAGCGCACCCAGCGCCAGAAAAATCAATGCCGTGCAAAAAAAGCCGGGGCGGGTAAAATAAAATATACCGTGGATTGCCAGTGCCACCAGCATGCACCCGCCAAACAGGTGCTTGAGCGGTACGTCGGGATGCCGGTCGGCCCACGCACCCAAAAGCGGCTGTGAAAAGATGCCTGCAAGGCAGCCCAGCGCAATAAACACGCCTGCCTGTCCGCTGGAAAAGCCGCGGTTCAGGACAATGGCCGTCTGATACCCGGTAAAGGCGGCCATCATGCCCCAGAACCAGATCTGGAGCATAAAATACGCCGCGTTGACCCGTAGCGAGGAGGGCAGGCGCGCTGCGCTCATTGTACGTCCCCCGTAAGGTATCCCAGCAGCGGTTCAAATTCCACACCCTCCCGCATGGGAAGCTCGGCGGCGGCAGTCCGCTCTGCGCAAGCCCGGACAAACTTGGCCGCCAGCATAGCGGCGGCGGTCAGCGATTTCTCCTGCATCAGCGCCCCGGTGAGAACTGAGGCAAACACGTCCCCGGTGCCGTGGAACTCGTGGGCCACAAAGTCGGTCTGCACCGGCTCGGCCCGCCCGGTTTTCGCGTCAAAGCACATGGCTCCCGTCATTCCCGGCGACATGGACACGCCGGTGAGCACCACAGAGCGCTTTCCATCCAGGCTCAGGCGTTCCACCGTCTCCCGGGGGGAGGGAAGCTCCCCGAAGGGCAGCTTCAGCAGCAACGCCGCCTCGGTAAGGTTTGGGGTAATCACGTCGGCAAGGCGGGCCAGCCGGGCCATCCCGTCACACATCTCGGGGGTGTAGGTCTTGTAGACCATTCCATGGTCCCCCATCACGGGGTCTACCACCGTCAGGGTGTCGGGCTGGCGGAAGTCGTAAAAAAACTCCTCCACCACGCCGATTTGCCGGGCGCTGCCCAAAAAGCCGCTGTAAATCGCGTCAAATTGCAAATCCAAAGACTTCCAGTGGGCGGCGGCGCGGGTCATCTCGTCGGTCATGTCCAGGAAGGTAAAGCCTTGAAAGCCGCCGGTGTGGGTGGAGAGAAAGGCGGTGGGCAGTGGGCAGCACTGGGCCCCCATGGCGGACAAAATGGGCAGTGCCACAGTGAGGGAGCACCGTCCGAAGCCGGACAGGTCGTGGATGGCGGCGATACGGGGCGTAGACATGGCGTACCTCTTTTCTTCTCTCAAATGGGTGAGAGCGGCTGTCTTTCCTATTTAGTATACGGCAAATTTGCCTATTGTTCAAGAGGAGGAATCGTGGTAGAATATGCACTGGATGGCAGACCGATTTTAAGCGGCGTTTTTTGGTAAAAGCGGGCACTGCCTGTTTTTGTAAATGCGAGTCAAGCAATAAGCTCCGCCTCGGGGTTCCTCCCCGTGTAAAAATATAGGGAAAACTGAATATGCGCCTGTGATGGAATTGGTAGACATGCAAGATTTAGGTTCTTGTGTCGCGAGACGTGTGGGTTCGAGTCCCTTCAGGCGCACCAAAAACAAAAGGTAAAAAAGATTTATTGCTTACAAAGCCAGTAAATCCAAGCCTTTCAAGAGCTTCCACGATGAAAAGTGGAAGCTCTTTTTTCGTAGATTTATTGGGGTAAAAGCTTCACTCTGACAGGACTCAAACCTACAAGTAAAAACATTCATGAGCAGCGCCCTTTTTAGTACAGAGCGAAATGAAAAAGGGCGCCACTCAAAATACAATCAGATGAACAAGCTGAAATCAAAAAGGGCTCCGATTTTTAAGGCTGAATGAAAGCCGATAAAGTTAGCGCCCTTTTTTTATATATACACCAAAATCACATTAAATTTGAAAGCATTAGAAGGCCGGAGAATCGGAGTGCAGGAATGCACTTTTATTCTCCGGCTTTTTTGTTTTCTGGAAAGGAAAGGTCATGCTGGTACACTATAAAAGAAATAAACAAACCGCCTGCTACGATTCAAACAATCTCTCCACTGTAGGTAGAATACCCCCGGCTGAACGGCCATGCGGTCCATTTCAAAGCTGTGGCGGCTGCCCATACCCGTCCCACGGCTTCATCTGCTACAGCGCTGAGGGAGATTGCCTTAGAACGGATATGCAAAAAACTGCAAAACGCAAGGAAGGTGCAAGATGAAACATGGAAACTGATTTAACAAAGAGGTATCCGATCAAATCAAGGTACTGCTGCTGTATAACGCCATGAAAAAGTGGTGCGACGGAGCTGTTTTTGTGTAATCACAAACCAATATTTACAGGGAGGTATTCAAATGAGCGTTAACGCCAGAAAAGAAGAATATGAACACATAGAATTGTTTGGAAAGCCAGCACTTTTCACCAATTCCCGCATCGACCGAACCACGGTGCCGGTGGGCTTTTACTGCTACGATTTGCGCGGCTCCGACTATGATCCAGGCAGGCCGGTGAGCATAGAAAATAAGGTTACCGTTAACCACGCCGGAGCCGTTTTGACACCGGAGCCGGTCACTATCTCCAAGGAGGGTTTCCGCAGGCTGCGGGACAACATCAATTTCCTCGGTGAGTCCCTGACTCTCGCAGACTTCTGTGATGAGCACAAAATCACTCTCGCATCCGAATTATCCAATCCAGATGAGTCAGGCGTGAAGATGGGAGGAATGACACTTGGATAAAGGAAAAATCTTTGAAGTAGAACTCAGCCGGTGGAACCCTTCCGGTGCAAATCCGTCGGCACAAATCGCACTCCCCGCCACACCCTATGAGCTGGCGGATGCGTTGGAAAAAGCAAGAATTACCGGAGATACCGTCTATTCCGCGGAGGTTTTAAGCTGCAAGCTGGACTATCTGCCGCAATTTATCGCCCCCGATATCAATCTGTATGAGCTGAATCACCTCGCCCAGCGGCTGTCTTCCCTAAGTGCATGGGAACTGGACTGCTTCGAGGGCATGGTGATGATGGATGCCGTTCAGACTCAATACGCTCCCATATCAGTGGAGCGGCTCATCAATATGACACACAGCACCGAGCATTGCCAGATTGCCTATGAAGCTCATGACGATCCGTCTCTCGGCAAATTTTATGCGGATAATGATTTTGTACCGGCACTGGAAAGGGTATCGGATGAAGTCTACGAATATCTGGACTTCGCCAAAATCGGCAGAGAGATGCGCGAGGGTGAGGGCGGCGTGTTCACGCCCCATGGCTATGTAGTGCAGAACGGCGAGATTGCCTCCGAATACCACAGCGTCGATACCAGAACCCTTGACAAGCCGGATTATGCCGTGCTTCTCCAAGTAACCAAGGGGCATTTTAATGATCCCGCCTATGACAACGAAACGGTTGTCTTCCTCAAGCTCCCTGCCGGGGATGCGGCGCTTTTGCAGGCGGTTGATGCTGTCGGAGCCGCCTCCCCGGAGGAATGTGCATTTTCGGCGGAGGACTGCATGGCGCCAAGCCTCACTGAAAAAATCAGCGACGTTCTGTATGCATCTGAGGGCGACTGCTATGGGCTGGTGAATGAGCTGGCAGAGCAGCTCCGGCAGCTTGAAACGGACAACCATCTGCTGACCTACAAGGCAATGCTGGCGGAAGCTCCCGGTGATATATCTTTGGAAGAAGCCCTTGACCTTGCGTTTATGACAGAGGAATTTGAGCTTTTGACTGATACTGCCTCTCCCGCTGAGTACGCAAAAGTGGAAATCCAGCGAATGCTTTCTTTGGCAGGTGATAACGGACTGAGCCTGTTCTGTAATCTGGATAACTACGGGCGGTATCTTTTGGAGCAGCGTGCCACTGCCGAAACCGAATACGGGCTGCTGGAGCCGCAGAACGGCATGACGGTGGACCAATGCCTCAACCGCCCCGGACAGAGTCTTGGCATGGAAATGAAATAGCAAATCTTTGTTGGGTTTTGGTATAGCTATTCTCATGAAGCTGTGGCATTGTGTTGTGCTGAAGGGAGGCGAAGAAGATGGACGAGAAGCTCATGGACTTGCTGGATATGGCTCTGGCGGAGCGGTTTCAGCTTGTATATTCCGCCCTGCGTGAATCAGACCCTCAGGCGGAGAAACTGGCACAGGAACTAATTTCGCTCAGTGACAGCATCCAGAACAGCTTTGAAATCAGTCAAGGTATAAAAGACAGAATTGAGTATTATCTGAGTCAAAATTCGGATTTAGAGGTAACGTTTCAAAAGCATCTGTACATTCAGGGCGCCAAGGACTGCGTGGCAGTGTTAAGAGAGCTTGGCGTAATCAAGTAGCGCAGGCAGAGACGCCTGCGCTTTTTTAGACCCCACATTAAAACAGGGCCGTTTCCCCAACAGGAGGCGGCCCTGTTTTTTTGCGCCCTTTTTTGCCTTTCTGGGGAAACGGCCGGAAAGGAGGACCCATGCAGAAAGAACAGCTTGCAGAGCATCTGCGCCGGTATCACCGCGGTGCGGAAAACGCGGTCATCAGCCGTGAGCTGGAATGTACCTTCCACGTTTCCGGCAAGGAGCTGCGGGATCAGGTCAATGCCCTGCGCCGGGAGGGTGTTCCCATTGCCAGCGACCAGAACGGGTACTTTTACGCGAAAACCGAAGCCGAGGTACGCCTGACCATCCGGCATATGAGAAACCGCATCAGCGGAATCAGTGCTGCCATCACCGGCCTTCGGCGTTCCCTTGCAGCCTTTGACGATACGCAGATACGTCTGCCGCTGGAAGGAGGTGATGACTCCTGAACAGCTTCATGTCCTGGATCGGCGGCAAGAAATCCTTGCGTGAGCTGATTGTCACCCTGTTTCCCCTCTATTATGAGCGGTACATTGAGGTGTTCGGCGGAGGCGGCTGGGTGCTTTTCCACAAGCTGCCCGGCAACGATTTTGAGGTCTACAATGACTTCAACGGTCTGCTGGTGAACCTCTACCGCTGTGTGCGGGAGAAGCCGCAGGAGCTAATGGCGGCGCTTGCCTACTGCCTCAACTCCCGCGCGGATTTCGAGCTTGTGAAAAACGCCCTCGCCCGCGATTCTCCCGCATCGGATGTGCAAAAAGCGGCGTGGGTTTACCAGCTTATCCGCTACAGCTATGCGTCGGGGCTAACCAGCTACGGTAGCCAGCCCCATGATATCCGCAGCAATTTCCCTCTCATCGAGCAAGCCCACCGGCGGCTTGCCAAGGTGGTCATCGAAAACAAGGACTTTGAGAAGCTCATCGGGCAGTATGACCGCCCTGTCAGCTTTTTCTACTGCGACCCGCCGTATTTTGAAACCGAAAGCTATTACAAAAACGTGGGCGAGGACGGCTTCACGGAAAAAGACCATATCCGCCTGCGGGATGCCCTGCTGCAGATCGGCGGCAAATTTCTGCTGTCCTACAACGACTGTGAATTTATCCGCAGCCTCTATGACGCACCGGGCATCCAGACGGAAGCCTTTACCCGCATTAACAACATCAAGCAGCGTTATGACAATGGGGCGCAGTTTCCTGAAATCCTCATTGCCAACTACGATCTGCATGAGCGTGAGAAAAACGCCCCATCACAGCTGAATCTGTTTGGGGAAGGAGGCTTCATGGAGTAGAAAAAGCGCCCTTGGCACAGCCTTGCGTGAAAAACAAAATTAATACTTGATTGGAGGAACCCTTTTTTATGAAAAAGAATCAAATGCCCCAAATCGGCCTACCGGCCGATGCCTGTGAACGGTCCGGCTTCACCGACAAGGATACGCTGGAGCTTCATGCCGGACAGAACGCCCTTGTATTTATGAAGGACAAAATGACGGCGCTGGAGGTGGCGAACGCCATCCAGAGTCTCAGCGCCCTTGCCGCCGATCTGACCGTCGTTCTCGCCTCCGCCTGCGGACTGTGCGACAACTGCGGCGAGGGCTGCGCAGATGACTGCCCTGCCGGATGCGTTTCCGCTTGCTCTCTCTGCCATGATCTGCTGGATGAAAGCCAGACTGTCCGCATCCCCGGCTATCTGCTGGAGGAAGCGGGTATCCCCGCCGACGCCAAGCTGGAAGCCTATACGGACGAGGACAGCGGCGAAATCACGGTGGTGGAGGCCGATATCCAGCAGGATATTACCGATGTGCCGCCCGGTATTCTCGCCGTGCTGGCCCAAAGCGGCGTGTGCCTTGCGGAGCTGGATGAGCTGATTATGCTGGACAGCATCATCTACGGCAACTAACCTGTCTTGGATTCCCAACACACAATCCGGGAGGTGAGCATATGCCGGGAATCACCCTGAAGAACGGCCTCATTTCCTACTACGGAAACCCGGCCGGATATACAGAAAAAGAAAAAGCGGTGGTGGACAGCATCTTTCAAAATGACGAGCTGACCGCATGGCTCAAAAGCCGCAGCCTGACCCCGCAGTGGACGGACGGCGTGATGGAACGGCTTGCCGCGGGGGAACGAATGGGCGGCATGAATGAGTCCGCCGCACCGCTGAAAAATGTGCGCGTCTGGCAGCTGAAGCCGGAAACGGATGTGTATAGGAAGTTTATCTCTTATGAGGAAACGGTGCGGCAGTTTGGAGAGCCGTCCCGGGAGCATTACCGGGTCGCCTATGACGGGCAGCTTGACACCAACGATCTCGAAGCCATCTACACAAGGTGCAACGTGAATCACCCGCCTGGCTATGACGGACACTCCCTGTCCATGTCCGATGTGGTGGAGCTGTATGACGCAGAGGGCAGCGAATTCCACTACTGTGACCGCTTCGGATTTCAACAAATCAGCTTCGGGGAACCGGAGCAAACCCAAACCATGGGCATGAGCATGTAGACAGCCAGAAGCTGTTTTTTTCATGCCCTCATTTTATGAAGGAGGCCAAAATGAAAAGTCTATTTTGCAAGCTGAAGAACAAGCTCGGTGCGGCTGCTGTGAAAAGCCGCTCCATTCTCGCAGGGAATGCCGGGGACGGCTACATTGACACCGCGATCAAAATCCTGATTGCAGTGGTTTTGGGCGCTTTGCTCCTCGCGGGGCTGTATGCCCTGTTCGGGGAAACGGTGCTCCCCACCCTGACCGAGCGCATCAAGGAGATGTTCAACTACGCCGGTTAACTGTGCCGGAAATCTTGTGAAGGAGGAAAAAACCATGCCTAAGAACACGACACCGGCCGCACCCAAGTACGATGTGAAAATCCACTCCATCCGTCCGGAGGGCAGCTGCAAGGCCACCGCCTCGGTCAATGTCTACGGCGATTTTGCCGTGCGGGGCATCAAAATTATGGAGGGCTCTAAAGGGCTGTTTATCTCCATGCCAAGCTATAAGGCCGGAAACGGCGAGTACAAGGATATCTGCTTTCCCTGCACCAAGGAGGCCAAGGCAGAGTTTGACAAGGCGGTCCTCGGCGCTTATCAGCAGACGCTGACCCAGGGGCAGACCGCCGCGCAGAAACAGGAATCCTCCGCCCAGCAGGAGCAAGGTCAGCCCGTCATGGGCGGAATGTAGGAGGCGCTTATGAATAAGAAAATGAAACGGCCGCTGTGCCTTGCCCTCACTGTCTGCCTTGTGCTTTCCCTGCTTGCGGGCAGCGCCTATGCGGTAAACCGGTATTTTGAGGATGCCAAGGGGCATTGGGCGGAGGAAGCCATTCAGATCCTGACGGAAAAAGGCGTCATCAGCGGCTACCCCGACGGGCTGGCGCACCCGGATGAAATCATCACCAGAGGGGAATTCGCCGCCTTGGTTGCCAGAACCATGGAGCTGCCGGAGCCGGAGGAAAGCGAGGTCACCCTTCGCTTCACCGACATTGCCGGACATTGGTCGGAGCAGGATGTTGAGGCGCTCATTATTGCGGGAATCATCCAAAAGGACGATTTCGGCACGAAGTTTTTACCGGATCAGCCCATCACCCGCATGGAGATGATCCGCATGCTGGTGCGTGCCATCGGCAAGGGCGAGCATGACGCCTCCTGCTCCTGCGTCACCGGCTTTTCCGACGACGATACGCTTTCCGAATCGGACAAATCCAGCATCTGCACCGGCAAGGAATACGGTATCGTAGACGGCTACCCGGACGGCACGGTCAAGCCGGACGGAAAGGCCACCCGCGCCGAAGCCTTTGAAATGCTGGTGGATACGGAAAAGGCCAAAGAAAAAATCAAGAAGGAAGAACCGCCCAAGCCGACTGTTCCCACCAAGCCGGAGGATAAGCCCTCCGATGGGAATTCCGGCGGGGGCAGTTCTGGCGGCAGCAGTTCCGGTGGCGGTTCTTCCTATGTTCCCGCCCCGCAGTTTTCATTTACACTGCCCAAAACCGCGTATACTGCCGATGAAATTGAAATCAAGCCGGAAAGCCGGTATGTAAGCGATTTGACATGGTCAGCCCTGAAAAACGATCTGCCTGCCGAGCTTTCAGAGCTGACAGACGGTACCCTTGACCACAACGGCGGTAAAGTGAAATTTATGCAGACCGGCAGCATCACCCTGATTGCCACGGCCAAAAACAGCCGGGGCGTCACGGTGACCCATGAGCAGACCATCAGCATCTACCCGGTTGTGACGGCGGCGTTCGCTCTGCCCGAAACCACCCATACCGACAAATCCGTGGCGGTGAAGCTGATGACCGAAAACCTCGGTACCAATGCGGTGGTATGGTCGCTCGAAAAGGATGGCACTGCCGTCGATATCGAAACGGCTCTCACCGGAACGCTGGATTCCACCGGCGGCACGGTGCTGTTCAAGGAAAAGGGCGTATACAAGCTGACCGCCTCGATTACGGATGAGCTGGGCAAGGTTATCACCGCACAGGATAGCATCACGGTCTACCCGGTAGCGGAGGTCAAGCTGACACTCCCAACCGTTTCTCATACGGATAAAACCGTGGCGCTCAAGACAGAAACAAAAGAAACGGACGGCCTCACAGTGGCCTACACCCTGACCCGGAACGGCGAGCCTGCCGAAACCGACACATGGATCGAAGGAAATCCTGCTGACGGTAGCATCCGATTCAAGGAAAAAGGTGTGTATGCGCTGACCGCCTCTGTCACCGACGATACCGGCAGAGTGTTTTCCGATACCGCCCATATTACCGTCTACCCGGTAGGTTCGGCGGGCTTCTATCTGCCGGAAATCTTCCACACCGACAGCACCGTGATGGTGGAGGCAGTGTTCGGGGAAATCGGCAGCCATACCGCAAATTGGACGCTGCTCCGTGACGGAAAAGAAGTATCCCTCACCGATGCGGTGGAGGGTACGCTGGGCAACAGCGGCGGTGAGCTGAAGTTTCATGCCAAGGGCAGCTATGTTCTGAAAGCGGAATTCACCGACGACGGTGGCAGAACCTACCGCTACGAGCAGGGCTTCAAGGTGTATCCTGTGCCTGCCGTCAGCTACAGCCTGCCGGAGTATGTTCACACCGATACGGATATTGCGGTCAAAACCGAAACCACTGATTTGGACGGCCTCACCGTCGAATGGCTGGTGGACAACACCTACGGATTTCAGGACTGGCCGACCTATGTGGACGGAACGCTCACAAACGGCGGCGGCACGATCCGCTTCAAACGGGCCGGTGTCTATGAGCTGGCAGCCAGAGTCACCGATGAAACCGGCCGTGTATTTCTGTACGAAAGCCATGACAAATGCGAGGTTCTGCCTGTGCTGACCATCGGCTTTGAGCTTCCCGAATTTGCCTATACCGATACCGCCATCGACCTCAGAACCCACGGCAACAATCAGGTTCTGCCGGTGGAGTGGTCCGTCAGCAAGGACGGCAAGAGCATTCCGCTCTCCGAGGCGTTTGACGGCAGCCTCACCCCCCAGGGCGGCAAGATTACCTTTAAGGGCGACGGCGAGTATGTTCTCACCGCTGCCATGACCGATTACCTGAAACGCAGATATTCCCACAGCGAAAACATTCGCATCCACCCTGTGGTGCAATATGCATTTACCATGCCGCAGGCTGTTCACTACGGCACGGAGTTTGAAGTTGCCGCAAAGGATGTCCGGCACCTCGGCAGCTATTCCGTTGTATGGACACTACAAAAGGACGGCAATCCCTCACAGTATCAGGGCACCCTCGGCAATGACGGCGGCAAAATCGCTATCCATGACACCGGCACATTTACCCTGACCGCCTCTATCACCGACAGCGAAGCGCGTGTCACCACCCATTCGGAACGCATCACGGTCACCAACACCGCGCCGAATGTCCCTGTGGTAGAAGCCGTACCCACCCGTACCGCCAAGGCCGGCAAGTTTCTTGTGAACATCACCGCCAGTGCCACAGACCCCGATGGGGATGCGGTGACCTTGGAGTATGCGGATACTGCGGCCGACAGCTATTATGCGCCGGGTACTCACACCATAAAAGTTCGTGCCAAAGACATTGCCGGGGCGTATTCTGCGTGGACGGAAAAGACCTTCACCGTGACCAATGCCGCGCCAACCGTTATCCTGACCGCCGAGCCGACCCGCACGGCGAAAGATGGCAAATTCCTCGTCAATATCAGTGCAAAGGCAGCGGATACGGACGGTGACGCCACCACGCTGGAATGGGACAACAAGGCGGCGGATGGCTACTATGCGCCCGGTACCCATACCGTAAAAGTTCGTGCCAAGGATATCGCCGGGGCGTATTCCCCATGGACGGAAAAGACCTTCACCGTGACCAATGCCGCGCCCACCGTAACCCTGACTGTCGAGCCGACCCGCACGGTGAAAGATGGCAAATTCCTCGTCAATATCAGTGCAAAGGCAGCGGATGCGGACGGCGATACCACCATGCTGGAATGGGATAACAAGGCGGCAGACAACTACTATGCGCCCGGCACCCATACCGTAAAAGTCCGTGCCAAGGACATTGCCGGAGCATATTCCCCTTGGACGGAAAAGACCTTCACCATCACCAGCTCCGCGCCTACGGTTACCTTGACTGCCACTCCGACCCGTACAGCCCAAAGCGGCAAATTCCTTGTGAATATCAGCGCAACAGCCTCTGACTCGGATGGCGATCCCACTACACTGGAATGGGACAACAAGGCGGCGGACGGCTACTATGCCGTTGGCACGCACACCGTCCGTGTTCGCGCCAAAGATGCTACCGGGCTGTATTCCGATTGGGTATCCAAGACCTTTACCGTGGCAAACTCCGCCCCGACAGCGCCGATGATTACCCGAACGCCGAACGGCAACAGTGTGGCACCGGGAACGCCGGTCACCATCACGGCAGCCAGCTCCGACCCGGACGGCGACCCAGTCACCCTGATTTGGGAGGGCAGAAACGCCGAAACCCAGACCTACCCCCGCGGAAAGAACATGGTGCGTGTCAAGGCGGTGGATTCCGCAGGCGCCGAGTCCCCGTGGGCCGCTATCGTTTTCTTTGTGGCGGATTCCAACGGCGGCGGTGGCATGACGCTCACAGGCCCGGATTCCGTGATCATGGAAAACGGCATCGAAGGCGCCACCATCACCGAATACACCTTTACGGTGCCGCCCGTCAGCGGGCACAGCGGCTCCGACTTCGGCAGGGTGCGCGGCTACAACAAGCTGACCGGCCAGTGGGATCAGCTGGACTACGGCACCACCTCCAACGGCATCACCTTCACCCGTACCCTCGGCGCAGGCGTATACACGCAGCTGGAGTTTTATTATTATACCAACCACTCGTGCATGTACAACAAATCCAACATCACCTACTCGGTGACGTACCACTTTGAATAAGGGGGAACATCCATGAAGCATCTCATTTGCAAGCTGAAAAGCAAGGCGGTCATGACCGCCGCCAGAACCCGCCGCGTCCTTTCCGGCAGCCGCGGGGACGGATACATTGACACCGCCATCAAAATCCTGATTGCCGTGGTCTTGGGCGCTCTGCTCCTTGCGGGGCTGTATGCTCTGTTCGGGGAAACGGTGCTGCCCACCCTTGTGCAGCGCATTAAGGAAATGTTCAACTATGCAGGCTGATAGCACCCTTCAGGCGGTGCTTTTTTTCTGTCTGCTGCTGGCGGCTTCTGTGTGGGATCTCCGCAAGCGGATTATCCCGGACAGCATCTGCCTCCTGATTGCACTGACGGGGCTGATTGATTTCAGCCCCGTCAATCTTTTAGGCGTCCTTGCGGCACTGCCCCTGCTGCTTGCCGCCCTGTACAAGCCGGAGGGCATCGGTGGCGGGGATATCAAGCTCACAGCCGCCGCAGGCATGGTGCTGGGCTTTGTGGGATGCACGGCCGGGCTGCTGCTCGGCCTGACGGCATCCCTCTTTTTTTATCTCATAAACCAGCTCATCAGACGGCTTCGCAAGCTGGAGCCGCAGAAAGCGTCACAGGCATCTCTGCCTATGGCGCCGTTTTTGTCCCTCGGCTTTCTTGCCGTAACCATTTCAAAAATTTTAGGAGGAATTGTCTCATGAAAAAAATCCATATCAGCAGAAAAAAGGCCCTCGTCGCTGCCGGTATCGCCGCCGTTACGCTGGCCGCCGCCCTGATCCCCAAGGCTGTGAAAGCAGTGAAACACCGCAGATACAGCTCCAGTTTCTAAAATCACCATGAAATCAAGGAGGAAAAATCTATGAGCCTTTTCAAAAACCGCACGGTGGTCGGAGTGATCTGCATTCTTTTGTCCCTGCTTATCTGCTTCGGCGTGACGCCGCTGTTTAACCAGTCGGTCAGCCAGAAAACCGAAATCGTCCGCGTCGTGAAGGAAATCAAGGCAGGCGAGGAAATCACCAAGGAGATGGTGCAGACCGCGGAAGTGGGCGGCTTCGGACTGCCCGAAAATGTTCTTCGCCAGAGCGAATCCGTTGTGGGCAAGTACGCCACCGCCGATCTTTCCGTTGGTGACTATATCTTAAACACCAAGCTATCCGACACCCCGGCGGCAGAAAATACCTACCTGTACAACCTGGACGGCACCAAGCAGGCCATGTCGGTCACCATCAAGAGCTTTGCCAACGGACTGTCCGGCAAGCTGGAAAGCGGCGATATTGTGTCGGTGATCGCCCCGGATTACAAAAAGCAGGGCTCCACCGTGATCCCCGCCGAGCTGAAATATGTGGAGGTCATCGCCGTCACCGCAGGCAGCGGCTATGACGCCAACCAGCGTGACGCTGGACCCGATTCGCCTTCGGCGGAGAATGAAAAAGAACTTCCTGCAACCGTGACCCTGCTGGTATCCCCCGAACAGAGCAAGGTGCTGGCAGAGCTGGAATCGGACGGCAAGCTCCACCTGTCCCTTGTTTACCGCGGCACACCCGCCAACAGCGCCAAGTTTATCGAGGCGCAGGACAAGGTCGTTGCGGCACTGTATCCCGCGGAGCCGGTGCAGGACAGCGCTCCTGAATCTCAGGAACCGGAGGAAAGCACTGCATCCGAAGCGCCTGCGGAAAGCGAGGTGCAGTGATGCTGAACTTTAAGAAAAAGGGCATCTTCACCCGCCAAGTGCCAAAGGAGGATGCCTCGCCGGAGCAGGAGCCGCAGGAAGGAATCCTTGCCGTTTGGGGCTCCCCCGGCAGCGGAAAGACCGTCACTGCCGTGAAGCTTGCAAAGCACCTTGCCGACCGGAAGAAAAACGTGGTGCTTCTTCTCTGCGATATGACCGCCCCCATGCTGCCCTGCATCTGCCCGCCCTCGGAGCTTCAGGGCGAGCATTCACTGGGCAGTATTCTTGCCGCCGCCCATGTGACGGAGCCGCTCATCAAGCACAATCTGGTGACGCTGAAAAAGCACAAATACCTCACCGTCCTCGGCATGAAAAAGGGTGAGAACGAGTACACCTACCCGCCCTATGAGCAGACTCAGGCACAAGAACTTCTGGATAATCTGCGAAAAATCGCCCCTTTCGTGGTGGCGGACTGCGGCAGCTATATCGCCAACGACATCCTTTCCGCCGTGGCGCTCATGGAGGCCGACAGCGTCCTGCGCCTTGCAAACGCCGATCTGAAATCCGTAAGCTATCTTTCCAGTCAGCTCCCATTGCTCCGGGATTCCAAATGGGATGCGGAGAAGCAGTACAAGGTTGCCGGGAACGTGAAGCCCCGGCAGGCCGGGGAGCAGATCGGACAGGCGCTGGGCTCCGTAGCCTTTACCCTGACCCACTCGCCGGAGCTGGAGGAACAGTACCTTGCCGGGAATCTGCTGGCAGATTTGTCCTTAAAGGACAGCCGCCAATTCCGCAAGGAAATAGAAAAAATTACAAGGGAGGTATTTGGTATATGAAAAGCTATCGTTCCAAATCCCCCTCGGAGAGCATGGGGGGCACACGGGGGGAACTGGTTCCCACCCGTGAGGCGCACTGTGAGCAAAGCGAACCATGCAGCTTTCGCAAAAGCTGCGCGCGCCAAAAGGAGGTGTTCGGCATATGAAGTTGGGCAAAAAACGAAGCGCACCGGCATTTCAGAATAAGGCGGCACGCACAGAAAAAAACGGCAGTCATCCGTTATCCACAGAACCAGAGCTGATCACCGAAGTCGGAAATACCTCCGAACCCACGGCTGAGAGGTTTGCAAACTTGCAGTTCGGTTCCGATGTGGATGTTTTGAATCCGCCGGATGAGCAGGAAGCCGCGCCGTTGCGTGACAACCGCACGCTGCGTGCGCATGGTCTGTTCTTTACCCCGGAAACGGAGGGAAAGGATTTCTCCTCGGTGCTTGCCGAGGTGCAGGAGTACATCTCCGAACATTACAGCACCCTCATCACCGCAGGCGGCGAGGATGCCAAGGCGCAGCTCAAACGCTACATCACCAAGTACGTCCAGGACCGCCGTGTCTCGGTAAACGGCATGAGCGGCGGCAAGCTGGCGGACGCCCTCTACACCGAAATGGCGGAGTTTGGATTTCTGACCAAATACATCTTCGGGAGCGGCATTGAGGAAATTGACATCAATTCGTGGAAAGACATTGAGGTGCAGTATTCCGACGGCCGCACCGTCAAGCTGGAGGAACGCTTTGAAAGCCCCCAGCACGCTGTCAATGTGATTCGAAGGATGCTCCACATCAGCGGCATGGTTTTGGATAACGCCAGCCCCATCGTGTTGGGGCATCTCAGTAAAAATATCCGTATTGCCGTCTTGAAAAGCCCCATTGTGGACGAGGATGTGGGTGTGGCGGCCTCCATCCGTATCGTAAACCCGCAGAGCATGAAAAAAGAGGACTTTGTCCGAAGCGGCACGGCGACAGACCCTATGCTGGACTTTTTATCCCTTTGTGTCCGTTACGGCATCTCGGTCTGCGTGGCGGGCGCCACCAGCTCCGGTAAAACCACCGTGGCAGGCTGGGTGCTGACCACCGTACCGGACAACAAGAGAATCTATACCATTGAAAACGGCTCCCGTGAGCTGGCTCTCGTCAGAGAAAAGGACGGAAAGGTGGTCAATTCGGTCATCCACACCCTGACTCGTGACAGCGACAATGACCGCCAGCGCATCGACCAGACCAACCTTTTAGACTATGCCCTCCGTTTCAACCCGGACATCATCGTGGTGGGCGAGATGCGCGGCGCGGAGGCAAACGCGGCGCAGGAGGCCGCCCGAACCGGCGTGGCGGTGCTGACCACCATCCACTCCAATTCCTGCGAAGCCACCTATCGCCGCATGGTGTCCCTGTGCAAGCGCGCCGTGGATATGTCCGATGCGACCCTCATGGACTATGTCACCGAAGCCTATCCCATTGTGGTGTTCTGCAAGCAGCTGGAAAACAAGCAGCGCCGCATGATGGAGATTCAGGAATGCGAAATCCTGCCCGACGGCACAAGGCGTTTCCGCCCGCTGTTCCAGTATGTCATCACCGAAAACCGCATGGAGGACGGCAAATTCATCATTGAGGGGCACCACGAGCAAGTCAATACCATCTCGGACAGCCTTGCCAAGCGGCTTCTGGAAAACGGTATGCCGCAGGCGGTCATTGAGAGCCTGAGGAGAAAGGAGGCACAAATCGCATGATGACGGTACTGTTAATCGCCTGCATTGGAATGATTGCAGGCTCTTTTATTTTGCTTGGGCTGACACCCATGGCGTTTACAACCGCCATCTTCGGCAGGCTGACTGATCAGCCCAAAGCCCTCCGGGATGAGGTCAATGAAACCATCCGCAGGAAAAAGAAATCCTATCTGCGCCGGGAGCTTGCCGAGGTGCAGTCTATCCTCAAGGTCACCGGCAGATCGGCACGCTTTCCCATGCTCTGTGCCTTGTCCCTGCTGTTCTTTGCCGTGGGCGCGTCCGTGGCCGTGATGCTCTCGAACTTTTTTCTGGTTCCTGTCATGGCGGCGGGCTGTATGCTCCTGCCGTTCTGGTGGGTGAAGCTCACGGCCAGCCACTTCAAAAAGGACATTGCGGCGGAGCTGGAAACGGCGCTCAGTATCATCACCACGGCCTACCTCCGAAACGAGGACATTCTGACGGCGGTGGAGGAAAATCTCCCGTACCTGAACCCGCCGGTGCTGTCGGTATTTCAGAGCTTTGTGTCCCGTGTGCGGCTGGTTGACCCCGATGTGACGGCGGCGCTCCATGATGTGAAAATGAGAATTGACAACACGGTGTTTCAGGAATGGTGCGACGCCCTCATTGCCTGTCAGCACGACCGCAGCCTGAAAACCACCCTGACGCCTATTGTCAGCAAGCTTAGTGATATGCGGGTGGTCAACGGTGAGCTGGAAACCATGGTGTTCGAACCGAGAAAGGAATTCATCACCATGGTGGTCCTTGTCATAGGCAACATTCCGCTCCTGTATTTTTTGAATCAGGACTGGTACCACACCCTGATGCATACCCCGCTGGGGCAGGTAATCCTGACCATCTGCGCTGCCGTGATTTTCATTTCCACGGCGTTTGTGATCAAGCTCACCCAGCCCATCGAATATCGAAGATAAGGAGGAACCCATGACAATCTATCTGTTTTTATTTGGAGTCCTCCTGTCGGCGGGACTCTTTTTCATTGCCGCCGATCTGCTGCATCTGCCCACCCTTGCAACCCAAAAGGCGATGCTGTCAGCAGGAAAGCAGGCCAAGGCCAAGCCCAAAACCACCGATGCCCTGCTGCGGAACGCCGCCGTCCGGCTCTCCCGGTATATCCGCATGGATGCGTACAAGAGAAGCCGGATGACAAATGTGCTGTCGGCGGCGGGGCTTTCCGACTCACCGGAGCTGTTCACCGCAACGGCTATTGTGAAGGCGGCGGCTATCGGGCTGTGTATCATTCCCTGCCTGATGGTTCTGCCATTGCTGGCGCCCATTGTACTGTTTACCGCCGTGCTGGTCTATTTCAAGGAAATCCGCAAGGCGGACGAGGCGCTGGCAGCCAAGCGCGGAAAAATCGAACAGGAGCTGCCCCGTTTCGTTGAGACCGTCACTCAGGAGTTGAAAGCCAGCCGGGATGTGCTGTCCATGCTGGAGAATTTCAAGAAAAACGCAGGCGAGGACTTTGCGGCGGAGCTGGACATCCTCACGGCGGATATGCGTTCCTCCAGCTATGAGGCGGCGTTAACCCGCTTTGAGGCAAGGTTCAATTCGCCCATGCTCTCGGATATTACCAGAGGGCTGATCGGCGTACTGCGCGGGGACGACGGCGGGATGTATTTTCAGATGCTGGCCCACGATATGAAACAGCTGGAGCTTCAGCGGCTGAAAGCGCAGGCCATGAAGATCCCGCCGAAAATCCGGGTGTTCTCCTTTGCCATGCTCATGTGCTTTCTCATGACCTACATGGCGATTATTGTCTATGAAATCATCACATCCCTTTCCGGGATGTTCTAACAGGGAGGTGTAAACCAGATGACAGAACAGGAAATGATGACGCTTCTGCGGAAAAAGCTGGACAGAGGCATGGCGCAGTATCGAAAGGAATGGCAGCAGAAACCGGCCTCTGAGCTGGTAGAGTTGGCGAGTGAAATTGCCGCTGTGAAGTTTGTGTACGGAGAATTATCCGGCAGCAGCTATTCGGCTGACTATATGGAATACCTCCTGCGCTTCGAAAACCCGCTGGAGGTGGTAAAGGATCAGTGGATATCCGAGCAGACCGTGGATTTCAGCGAGGAACTCACCCATGCCCTTTGGACGCTGTGGGACAAGGGCGAATCGGAAGCAGAGTATACCCTCGACCCGGAATATGCGCCTGTTTCTGCGGAGGAAGTGAGAATCACGGTGCGGGAATTTATTGAAGCGCACCCGAACGCAGCGTTTGACATGATGACGCCCGGCGGTTATGTGTACCTGACGCCGGAAACTGCACAGCTTCTGCTCTCCGGCCAGAGTGTGAAAGGAAACCCCGGCAGCGCTGAATTTGCCAGAGATGTCCCCGCGGATGAACTGCTGGAGCAGGAGATTTGCACTGCTGATTTCAGCAAGGGCGCATGGCGTATCTTAAGTGACCACAACCCGGAACCCCGGCAGGAGCAGGGGCCCTTTGAGCGGGGGGTGACCATGTGCTGAGAAAAATCCTGAAAAACAAGCGCGGCGAGGGCTATATCGACGTGGCCGTGCTGGTGCTGTGCGCCATGCTGGTTATTGCCCTTGCCGTGAAGGTGTTCCCCGTCTACATCCAAAAGCAGCAGCTGGACACCTTCGCCACGGAGCTCATCCGGGAGGCCGAAATTGCCGGACAGGTGGGCAGCGAAACCAGCCGCCGTGAGCAGCTTCTGCGGGAAAAGACAGGGCTTTCTCCCAGCGTGGAATGGTCTGAAACCGGCAGAATCCAGCTCAATGAGGAAGTCACGGTAACGGTCACCTACCAAACCAACATCGGGCTGTTTGGCGGCTTCGGCTCGTTCCCGATTACGCTGAGAGCAGATGCGGCGGGAAAGAGCGAGGTTTACTGGAAATGACGGATAAAATCAAGCAAATTTTACGGAGAAAAGACGGTGCGGGCTTTCCTCTCATTATCGCAATTACCCTGTCGCTGGTCATGATCTTCACGGGCATTTCAGAATACTTCCGTCTGATGATTGTGGCGCAGGGTGTGCGGGATGCAGTGCAGGCCGCCGTCATCTCCACCGTGGTGGAGAATTACGATGATGTGTACCACGGTGTGCGGGAGGGCTATTCGGGCGCTTACCAGCCCTATGCCGGAGATTTCGAGGAAAGTCTCGATTACGGCGATATTTATGACCGGCTGGACAACATCCTTGGACTCTCTTATAGCAGCGGATACCATGGAAAGCGCACGCCGGACGGCAAGCTGGAGTTTAAGGTCTGGAATCTGGAGGTGGACATCCGAAACGCGCCTCTTGCATCGGGTGACCAAGCTTCCGCCCGTTTTGAAGCGGACAGCACCATTCTGCTGGAGGTTCCCGTATCCTTTGGCGGGAAGCTGCTGCCGCCCATGACCATCAAGGTCAAGACCAGCGCCGGATACACGCCTAAATTTTGACTGTTATCAAAAAGTTTTCTATAATAACAGTAGACTTCCGGAAACGTTCATGGTAGGGTGTGAAATAACAAGAGGCTTATCAAAATATGGTAAATAGGAGGATGCTCTTATGAAAAATATGAATCCCAAAATGAAGAAGTGGCTGGCTGTCGCCGGGGGACTTGCCCTCTGCGTGATACTGGTGGTGCTGATCGGGCAGCGGTTCCAGACACCCAATCCGGTGGATGCGCCCCTCCCGTCCCAAAGCTCCGAGGTGAGCGATGTGACGGTAGACCCGTCCGGGCCGGACAGCACAGAGAAAGAAAAAGAGGTCACCGTAACTCCGCCCGATACCACCCAGCCGGTGAGCACCGACAACGGCGCGGTTTCCAGCGGCACGGAGCAGACCATTCAGGGCGATGTGAGCAAGCCGGAATATACCGAGGAACAGCTTCAAGACCCCACACAGAAGCCCAACGGCGAAAAGGTCACCGAGCCTCCCGCGGCAGTCGACCATGACAAGGTGGAACAGCCGAAGGAAACCCCGAAACAGGAATCCTCCTCTAAACCCAGCAATGGCGGAAACAGCATTCCTGGCTTTGATAACGTGCCAAACTTGGGCGAAAATCAAGTGATTGAGGGAAAAAGCGATGGCGACATCAACAAGCAAGTCGGTACGATGGACTAAAACTTAATACAATATATCCCAAGAGCACGGTTGAAAAATACCGTGCTTTTATTTTGCAAAAACACAGGAGGGCAAAATGAAAAAATTACTTTTGAGAGCCCTGCCGCTGTTCCTCGTTTTGTGTCTGCTCTGCCCGATGACTGCGCTTGCCGACACCGGCGGCAGCGGAAACATTGACGGCGGTGGCGGCGGGATGGGTCAGGGAACCAGCACCAATTCATGGAGTCCCGGTAATGAAGGTGTACGTGTCACGGTGGTTCGCGCAAGCGACCATGCGGTAGTTACTACTCCCATTGATTTAAGCAATAAGTCCCCATCATCTTCGATTTATCATTTCGGAAAGGTCAGCAAAATACAGTACAACAATGGCAGGAACTTGCAAGCTGTCCAAGGCGGTTATACCACCATAAAACCACCTCAGGCAATTCCAAAAGTTATCAGTACCAATGGCAGCAATAATATTGATGCACTCAAGAAATACTTTTGCTCTGAGTTTTTGGTGCAACTCATCGCAAATCACACTGGCATGGACTACGATGTTCTGATTGGCGGTGAGTACAAGTTGCTCCTTGAACCCTTTGCCTTTTATAAATTTGAGGGCAATATGTTTGCCACCACCGCTACTGAAGCGGCGCTCTATGATGAGCAGACCAGCGGCCTGTTAAGGCGGCGCATGGTATCCCTAACCCACAAGAATCTGCCGCTGGCCATGTTCCTGGAGGTAAGCGATCTCGGCTATCCCGCATGGGGAGGCAGCAAAACCAGCGCCGCCACCAATGCGGATATCAAGTCCAGCCTTGGGCTTGGCATCGTCCGCTTTGAGGAAAAGCCGGAGGAACCGCAGATTGACGCCTACGATTATGAGTACCGGGTCAACACCGACGTCATCACGGCGGTGCGCATCAGCGGTGGCCAGTCCGACCCTGACAGCCCCACCCGTGTCAGCTTCAACATTGGCGGCCAGACCTACAACGTGGGCAATGTTTATTACCCTGAAGGCGACAGCCAGCTTGCGTGGGTGAAATGGAGAACCCCTGATACCGAGCAGAACATGACCATTGAAGTGACGGTGTCCGGCCCCGGCAGCACGGCGAAAACGACCCTCAACGTAAAAATCGTTGACCTTGATAAGAACCCGCCGCCCAATCCCGTAGCCGATGACCGCAATGACAGCTTCTCCCGCACTTCTGTTCCAAGCAGAGCGGTGAAAAGCACGGCAAGCTGGAGTGTCTGGCGCCCGTGGTGGCAGGAATATTGGGTATGGCATGGGGATGATGAGGACGGATACTGGTGTGACCATGGATGGTGGGAATTTGATCTGGATCGCTACAGCGCCAGTCTAACCGCAGCCATGAGCATCCAGTGCGATGATAAAAATCCCACCGCCAGCGGAAGAGTTATGAAGTCAGGATACGGTATCAACCAGACCGTCACCGGGAGTGTCAGCTCCAGCCAAAGCTCGGCGGTTACCCAGCCGCAGAATGCGGTCAGCTATTTCCCTGAATTCGGCTACGAAGCCTACTGGCGGCTCTTGGATCGTATGGGATCGGGGCGGTTTGAATTTCAGAAAAATCCCTATTCCACCTACAAGAATCGGACTCATTTCAGCCCCATCTGGATGCTGGACGGCGCCTATACCGTCAACACATGGCTCATAGATGCGTGGACGCCCGATGGGATGCTGTCCGCCAACCTGACCGACAGCCTGACTATCCGCGGCAATCTGTGGCAGGATTGGCACGCCGGTCCCATCCAGCCGTAAAGGAGGGACGAGGATGGCATATGAACGCATTGAGGCTCCAAAAGGCAGCGTGTACCACTACACAAAAACGGATCGGCTGGAGGCAATTCTCAAGGATGGCCGCATCCGGCGGTTCGGAGATCGGGAGTGCTGGTTCTGCACCTCTCTTGCAGATACCCTGCGGCTTATGGAAATGACCGTCATGCAGGAGGGGCATCCTTACGTGGATGTGCAGGGCTTCTGGCGGAAATACCCCGCTTTTGTGCCGGAGGATTATGTGATTCTCCAGCTGGAGCCGCGCTATCAGAACGGCGATTGGGTGCGCTGGAATCAGGAGCTGCCGCCCGGCTGTTCCGCTGAGCTCCTTGCACAAGCGAAGGAATTCAGTGCGCTGAAAAAAGGATTTCGGGGCGACCTGAAGTTTTACCAAAACCCGCAAGTGCTTGCGGTAGCTCCGCTTTTGGAGGAACAGACTCCGGGCATGGACATGACCATGCAGCTATAAAAACAGAAAAAGAACAAGGCGGCGGGAGCGATCCTGCGGCCTTGTTCCTCATTTCGGAAAGGTGGTCTTTATGAAAAGATATAAAAAAATCGCGCTGGCACTCACGCTCGTTCTCATGGTAAGCCTGCTGTTTGGCACAACCGCTTTTGCGGCAAACGGCGACGTGGCCGGGGCGATTGAGGGAACGTGGAACGATGCCTCCGGGCAAATCAAGACGGTGGTCAACAAGGTGGTGTTCCCTGCAATCGACTTGATTCTGGCGGTGTTTTTCTTTGCCAAACTTGGGATGGCGTACTTCGATTATCGCAAACATGGGCAGTTTGAGTGGGCGGCGCCCGCCATTCTGTTCGCCTGCTTGGTGTTCACTCTCACGGCGCCGACCTATATCTGGACTATACTCGGGATGTGACTGTAAAACAAAAAGTAGGCAACCCGAGCCTGATAGCAAGGTTTGCCCATATTTTCATAGTAATCGTGATTAGTTTTGGTAGAACCGATTTAGTCTCAATAAGCTGTCTGCTCATTTGGTTCATACAGAATATTTGTTAAACAAAATAGGCAATAATGCTTTACTCCATTGATTTGATCAGAACAACCTTTTCCCATCTGAAATATCAATATCGAGCTCTTTTGCCACACTGTTTTGCTTAAATGGATTTATTTTTTCCACTACACCGTCACGTTTGAAAAGTGAGCCTGTATTCTTGAACCAAAAGGTTACATCTGCTGTTACGCATTGTTCACGGATATTAAGTACCCAATCATAATCGCACATACGGGCTTCTCGTCCTGTTTCGCCGCCAACGGTAACATGGTCTATGCCATCAAGATATGGTGTTAAATCTATCGCTTCTAAAAGTGGGGCGCAGGCAATAAAGCGCCGCTTTATCGGATAGGATAAAAAGAGCGGAAGCCTGTAATCGGCGAGTGTTTGATTTTCGGCAGTACAGCCAATATTCACATTGTCATAGCCTGTACCCCAATCAGACGGAAGCGATTGGGGGAAACGGTCAATTCGCTTTGTTAAAATCAAGAAATCAATATCTGTTCTTTCCTTGATGATAGCCCAAATGTCTTTACGCCACTCGTCTGCTTCTGGCAGGAAAAAGTCAGTCGCAAAACAGGTTGGAAGAATTTTGTTGCCTTTGATATTGTATTCTCCCTTTGCATTTTTCCTTGCGGGCCAATCAAATTTATCTGTTTTTTGTATTGTGCTTTGACCATAGCGTTTTGCATACGGCCCATAAAAATAGCAATTTGTACAGCCATCACTTATCTTGTAACAGCCTGTCCATGGCTCCCAGTTCATAGTATTCCTCCTCTTGGATGGGTGAAGCCGATGATGGCAGAAACGCACCGCTTGTCAAGTGCAGCGTTTGAACGTCACCGTCTGTGCCTTCATGGAGATCTTATCCACCTCATAGCCGTAGACGGGCAGCTCCTTCTTGAAGGTTAAAAAGGCGTGGTCGATGGGAAAGCCCAGAATCTGTTCAATCTCGGCATAGGTCAGCGCGAAGCTGTTCTCCGTGCGTTGACCTATCGCCTTCCAAAGCGGCTCATATTTACTCATTGTCCGTCTCCTCCAATCTTGTTTGGAATAAAATAGCGGCTTTGGTTTACCAAAGCCGCCGTGTATCACATACTAAAGCCTAACGCATACTGTTTTACAACCTCAAGAGGGAACATTGTGCGTGTAGCAACTTCTTCTGCCGACATGCCTTGATTAAAAAAGCGTTTGATAACCGTGGTCATATCCTCTGCAATTTCTACAATGTGCTTGTCGGGGTCATATACCCGAATATCACGCTGCCCCCACGGGTATTCTTTGATTTCGTGTACCCACTGCAAACTGGATATGCTTTTTAGTTTGGCGTATACCTTGTCTAAATCTTCCACTTCAAAATAAACTTGAAAGTTGTGCGATTGCTCTTTCACGCTATCGACTGATATGCCAACGAGTTCGGCATATCCTTGTTGCAGAGAAAACCCCTCAAAGGTCACATGTACGCCAATATCCATTACCGCGTTTTGATGAAGCACCTTTTCATAAAAATGTTTCGATGCGGCTATATCCTTAACCGCTAAAAGACAACCTTGATATTTCATTTTTCAATCCCCCTTTGAGGATAGTGTATCGTATATCTCTGTGCCGTCATAGTAAAAATCCGACATTGTTTTCAGATACTTTTGTGGGGTAACGCCACTGATAGCCTTGAAATCTTTATCAAAATGGGCTTGGTCGAAATATCCAGCTTGTTGCGACAATGCCGCAAAAAAGCAAGGCGATTTTTGAATGTGCTTTAATACATAATTAAAGCGAGTTAAGCGTATAAAGTCCTTAACATTCATCCCAATTTGCACAAGAAACAAGCGGTTTAGCTGTCGCCCACTATAATGGGATTGTCTGGCAACTTCTTTCACTTGTATTTGTCCATAATTATCAGAAATCACTTTGGTTGCCAACACCAAAGAGTCCGAAACAACATGCTTTTCCATGCGTCGGTATAAAATTTCCTCACAAGTATTCACCAAATCGGATACAGTTTTTGATGCTACAAAAGCCTGATGCAGCGAATAAAACAGCTCATTGTCAATATCCTCAAGCGTCAGTCGTTTATCTGCAAACTCCGCTTGGCTTTGACGAGTAATTTGATACAAACCATAGGGAGAAAGTTGTACAAGCAATAGGACATGATAACTATTTGGTTCCATTCCTAACAATACCGGGGTTAAAGATGCTCCCCACAGTTCAGCAATGACTGCGTTTCCGTCAAAAGCAAGCGACAATGTTCCGCAAGCGTTAGGCATAAGCGTATATTGTGCGGTAAATGTATTATTCGATGGAAATACGACGTTGTAATATTGAATATATTTTCTCAGCCCCACATGCGAGGGGAATATATTGAATTGCTTGTTATCTTTTATAATCAAATTATTCCCCCTCATCTTCAAAGTAAAGTTTTCATTATGTTTATCCGCCTAATGCGAATCAAGCAAATATAAATACACCCCTTCGGGGCAAATTTTTCCTCACTACCGTTTCAAAAAAGTTTTACTCGGTAAATATATAAAATAAGTTTACCATAGCAAAATGGAAGTTTCAATTAATTAAATATAGACAACAGGGAGGGGTTCGGTGCTATGAAAATTAAAATCCGTTCACCGTCTATATGCAAGCATTGACTGGACTATTCTTGGCATGTAGACAAAGCAAGAGCCGTTGCGTCAAGTAAGATGCAACGGCTCAAATTCGTGATAAGTCAGATTTTATTGTGTAGGTGAAGTTAAACTACTAACAGAGGGTGTGCTCATACCCTTACACAATGTTTTCACCCAAAATAATTTTTGGCATAGTGGTTAAGCATCTGTTCCATCGCTTGTAAAAATGCTCTAACCCTAACTTTGACACCCTTGCGTGAGTTTCTTCATCTCTAACAGTCCAATGTAAAACATAAGTGACTTTGCCTACATTGCGTGTGAGGCGAACAGGCAATGCCCCTTCTTTAACGGCATTAAAATCTGTTTGGCGGTGGGTGCGTTTGATATATCTAACTTCAATAACACCATCCTGCTCCATATAAAAGGCGGCAACCTCTTTCATAAGTTGCTCAATTTCCTCTTGCTTTTCAATCTTTGCCTCATAGATACAAATTTCATTAAACATTTATTGCACCACCTCACACATTATATAAATTATATAAAACTTGCTCACCGAGCGTTAATTTCCCATGCTACCGTTTCACAAAAGTTTTACACGGCAGATATATAAAGTGAGTTTACCATAGTAAAGCGGAACTTTCAATTAAACAAATATGAACAATGGAAAGGACACAGATACTATGAAAAAGTCCGTTCGCCATCCTTTTGCAAGGATACTCTGGACGATTTTGGGGATGTAGACAAAGCAGGAGCCGTTGCATCAAGATAAAGATGCAACGGCTTAATTTCATAATCTAAAATAAGGGTAAAGCTTCTTAAGAAAAATACCATGGCTCACTGATAAATTTGATATATATTTTTTTGTTTGCAATCTCAATTAAGCCTTCGTCCTTCATTCGTTTCAGTTCCCTGAAAAGTGAGGGGCGTTGTACACCGAAGTAGTCAGCAAGCTGCTTTTTTGTGATAGGTAGCAAAACAGATTCCGATTTTTGCTGGGTAGAAAGTGCCAGAAGGTAATGAAGCAAAGTTTTTAGGTCCCAAGTTCATGGCCATTCGTTGGGCGCTCACTGTACTTGCCATAATCATCTTCTCATGGATTTCGGCAAAAATTATTCGGGATGAGGATCTACCGGGAGAAATGCTGGCTAAGCCCGGCCTCCATATTAACAAGGATGCCTGTATGGGCTGTACCCTTTGTGCAAAGAACTATCCCACACTGTTTATAATGCAAGGGAAAAAAGCTGTTGTCAAAGCATATGATAAACAGGCTCTTGATTATGAAAAACTCCAAAGTGTAATAAAGGCATGTCCGGTTCATGCAATAGAATATTCGGAACAATAAAGATAAGGAGTTATATCACAACGTGATGTAGCTCCTTATTTACTTTATTAAAAAGGTTGTAAGCCTATCTTTGTATCCAGGATTAATATCATCGAGAGGGGTTTAAGTGTAATTACCCTCAGGATTCAATCACCCTATTAATCCAATCGCATAAGATATATAAGGGTAATGCTATGCAATTTATAATTTTGTGATGTTACCTAAGCTGAAAAAGGAGGTGTTTTTTTGTGAGTCGATATAATGAAAACAGAAGGGGTTGCGGAAATCAGACCGTAGAGTCATGCCAACAAGACCATGGGCCTTATCCCTATGTTACCAACATTTCGCAAGCAACTGGGCGGAATCAGAACTATCGCACGACATTGTGGACTGGATGTCACCTGCAGTTAACTCTGATGAGTATTCCCGTATGCGGTGAAATTGGGTTAGAGATACATCCAGATACTGATCAGTTTTTGCGTATCGAACAAGGAAACGGTGTTGCTTTGATGGGAAACCGCAAAGAGCAATTGGATTTCCAGCAATGTATAGCAGCAGATGATGTTATTTTTGTCCCTGCCGGAACATGGCATAATGTTGTTAATAAAGGGCGATGCCCTTTAAAACTCTATTCAATTTATGCACCACCACATCATCCGCATGGCACAGTGCACAAAACTAAGGCAGATGCCGATAGATTGGGGGATTGAAACCACAATACATGTAAAAAAAGTAAGAGCCACGTGAGAATTCACGCAGCTCTTATTTTTATTGCATTGAACCATTTTTCAGTTTTTGTCGTTTTACCAGTTTCACTAACTCAAACCAAAACACTGCGATAAATGCAATAATAACAGCCTTTAATAACAGAGAAGCAGAAAGTGGTGCCACCTTTAATAAGCCATTGAGTGGCGAATACAAAATAATGCCAAGCATAGCCAGTGTACCAAGGTTAACTGCCCACATCACTTTGTCTTTCACAAGGCGCTTTACCGATTGAAAGGTAAAATCGTGATCAGAACTATTGACCTGTACAAGAAACAAGTTGGATAGCATGATAATTGCAAGCCCCATTGCCCGGGCAACTGGTGCATTATCAACATTTCCATCGAGGATTACGTAATACGTTCCAAAGGAGGCCGCAAAAATGATAAGTCCCTGCAAAATGCTTTTGGCTAGAGTTTTTGCGGTCAACAGTTTTTCCTTTGGATCTCGAGGGCTTCGCTCCATAATGTCTGCTTCGGCAGGCTGACGCTCTAGTACAATCGAGCAGGTAGGGTCAATGAGTAGCTCGAGCAGAACAACGTGGAGAGGAAGTAAAAGCAGTGCTGAGGGGGCAATGCCAAGGATTGGTGCAAGTAAGGAGGCAAAGGCAATGGGAATATGAATGGTGAACACATAGCCCACAGCCTTGCGAATGTTATCATAAATACGGCGACCGTCTTTTACCGTTTCTACAATAGTAGTAAAATTGTCGTCCATTAGAATGAGATCTGCTGCTTCACGGGAAACTTCACTGCCGCGTTTACCCATTGCAATGCCAATATCGGCATATTTGAGAGCGGGTGCATCATTCACGCCATCACCGGTCATCGCGACAATTTCACCGTTATCTTTGAATGCTTTTACAATACGCATTTTATGTTCAGGAATGACACGAGAAAAAATGCTGACATCCTTCACTTTTTCACGCAGTTCTTCATCGGTCATTTCGCTTAGCATATCGCCTGTAATGATATGGTCGCTGTTTTGCATACCGATTTTCTTTGCGATAGACGCGGCGGTGATGCCATTATCACCTGTAATCATAACAACACGAATACCCGCTTTATTGCAAACGGCGATGTCTGCTTTTACACCTTCACGGGGTGGGTCGGCAAGCCCGATCAGTCCGCAAAGCGTTAAATGGCAGTCTGTGATCTGTGCAGGAATTTCTGCTTCACTTTGTAGCTTTGCAGTGGCAACTGCAATTACACGCAAACCTTGTTTGGACATTTCGGTGATCTTCTGTTCTGCTGTTTGTTTTTCTAAATCTGTAAGCTTACAAATAGTTAAGATACGCTCAGGGGACCCTTTTGCGGCAACGGTAATTCCGTCATCTCTGCGCCAAATATGCCCCATCATCTTCAACTCATTTGTAAAGGCATATTCGCTGATTAGTTCTCCAGCAAAAAGATCTTCCTTTAAAATTCCAAGGGTTTCGCAATGCTTGAGCATTGCCTTTTCCATTGGGTCATAGGCATCGGTCTCGCAGCCCATACCCATTACTTCACAAAGTGCTATGGTGTTGCCATCAGTAGCCCACGTATCCTGCACGGTCATCTGATTCATCGTGATGGTACCTGTTTTATCTACGCATAGCACAGATACGGCGCCAAGCGTTTCCACTGAAGGCAACTTGCGCACCAGTGACTGCTTTTTGGCAAGTCGCCAAGCTCCCATTGATAAAAATACCGTGAGGATGACAGGAAACTCTTCTGGAATCATTGCCATGGCAAGGGTGATGCCCGACAAAATGCTTTCAATCAGCCTGTCGCCAAAGCTGTGGTCAGGAATATTTAGCCATGTGAATATTCCTACAAGGGCAAACAAGACTGCAGCAATTCCTGCGCATAGTTTAACAAGACTTCCGGTTTGCTTTTGTAGGGGTGTGGGTTCCTCTGGTGCAGATGCAACATTAGCACCGATTTTTCCATATTCGGTGCTGCCACCAATTTTATCTACCAGTACCGTTGCTGTGCCCTGTGTAACCAGCGTGCCAGCATAACAATAATCACGCCGCCAATAGTCGCTTGTTGAATCTGCACTCTCAGTGTTGATTTTCCACACACCTTCCGCTTCGCCGGTCAACGAAGATTCATCGACACACAGGTCGTTACATTTTATTATAATGCCGTCTGCCGGGATTTTAACCCCCTCATAAATCATCATTAAGTCGCTGGGCACAAGGTCAGCACTTGCAATGGTCTGCTCCTTGCCATCACGAATAACAGTGACATGCGGGGCAGATAAATCTTTCAGGGCATTTAGGGCTTTATCGGTTTTCCATTCTTGAATTACATCAATGCTAATGATGCCCACCACAAAAATGAGCATAATCGCACCATCCCTGGATTCTCCCAGAATAAAATAAATGGTCGCAGCAACAATGAGCAGTAAGAACATTGGTTCGCAGATAATATGCAGGATTTTTTTGAAAAAGCTTTCTTTTTTCCGTGCGGTCAATTCATTCTTACCATATTGCTCCTGCAATCGTTTTGCTTCGGTGGCGGTTAAGCCAGCCATGTTTTGCTTTTTGTCTGTCATAAAAGTTACCTCCGTTTTAGCCTTTCGGCAGTCGTTTGATAGCTCTATGGCACTCCATTTCGGGGTCATGTGTTCCATCAGGGTATAAAAAATAGCACACCTATGGAACATACTACTGTCCCACAGATGTGCTCAAATTGCAATCTGTTGCCGCTCATTGGGCGGCCCGGCCCCATGACCTTTACAAAAAGGTTCATCGCCTGCTCAGTTTGTACTGTTGATCTCGCATTCATGCTGAATGTAATGCAGTGCAAAGAGATTCTATATATTATATGCAAGATTGCAATCATTGTCAACCAGAATATTATAGAAGATGTAAGGAGAATTAAAATGAAAACAAAAATCCGTTCACCGTCTTTATGCAAGGATTGTCTGGACTATTCTTGGCATGTAGTAATAATGAGTAGGTCCAGTTCTGCAAGGAGCTGGGTCTGCTCATTTAGGTTCTCATTATGCTCATAATAAGAAATTCTGGTTATTCCTAACTGTTCATTAATATGCCAACACCTCATAACCAGTTTCGGTTACTAACACCTGTTTTTCCCATTGCGCAGAAGGCTTCCCATCAGCAGTGCGAATAGTCCAATTATCGCATTTATCTGTTACTATATTGGATTTTCCCATATTTATCATAGGCTCTACAGTAAAAACAAGTCCTGGGACTAAGAGCATTCCTGTTCCTTGCTTTGTCACATAACCGACCCAAGGATCTTCATGAAATTGTAGACCAATACCGTGGCCTCCGATTTCTCGAACGACAGAATATCCATTTTCCCTTGCATGGTCTTGAACAGCTTGCCCAACATCACCAAGAAATCCCCACGGTTTTACCTGTTCAATGCCCAGCTCCACACACTCTTTCGCAACATCAACCAGTTTTTGTTTCTCAGCGGAAACAGCACCAATGCAAAACATGCGTGAAGAATCTGAAAAAAATCCGTTATAAATTGTAGACACATCAATATTTACAATATCGCCGTTTCGCAGGAATATACGATCAGAGGGGATACCATGACATACAACATCATTAATTGAGATACACACGCTCTTAGGGTATCCGTCAAAATTGAGTGTTGCTGGAACGCCTCCCAGTTCCTTGGTTTTTTCGAAGATAAGCCGGTCAAGCTCTTCCGTGGTGATTCCATCAACCGCATAATTTGCAATGAAATCCAGTAAAGCGATGTTTCGTTTGCTGCTTTCCCGAATACCTTCAATCTGTTGTTTTGTTTTAAGCAATTTTCGATAAGGCACTTCATATCCCTTTAAGCGGTAGATTTCAATTTGCTCATCAATAGGGCCATGACATTTCTTATATTTTCGACCGCTGCCACACCAGCAGAGATCATTTCTTCCAAACTTGTCAGACATTTTATCTCCTCGCATTTACAAATTCGGAGGGAGCAATACGCCCTATAGACTAAGGTGAGCTAAGAGAAACACCGGAAGTTTTCCGATATTGGCGTGGCGAGCATTGAAACGCTTGTGAAAAAGCTCTTGCAAACGCTTCAGATGACGAGTACCCATATCGAAAAGCAATATCGGTTATTCTGTCATTGGTTATGCAAAGATCATTAGCAGCAGCTTTTAATTTACATTGGGCAAGAAATTGTTTATATGTCATACCCATGTGCTCCCGAAACTTTGTAGAGCAGTAATACGGTGAATAACCAACATATGATGACATATCTTGCAGGCTTGGGCTTTCTGTTATGTTATTTTCTACCCACTTTGCCATTGTTTCTATTGTTTGAACAGACATTTGCTTCACTCCTTTCTCCAGTATATCAATTCTCACAGACAATTACCTGATATAAGTTGCACATATGAGATAAAGTGCTTGCCGATAATCTCCGTAATTTGGCTGCAGCAGGAGTTTACGGATGCCTTTAATTACTGTACAGATTATAAATAATTAGCAATTCAAATACTTGTTAAAAGTTATCGTACCATATGTTGCCGCAAATTTCCACTGTCCTTATGCAAGTATTGACTGGACGATACTGGGGATGTAACGGAGAATAGGAAAACGAGGCTGACAAACGCCAGCCTCGTTCTTTATAGTTTGTTGTCAGCGATTCGCTCTCTCAAATTCTCAATTTTAGAGCGGATTGCTTTTATAGTACGTTCAAAGTCCACATCGCTTTTGCCGGTTGGGTCATCTAACCCCCAATCCTCCCTGTGCATACAGGGCAAAAAAGGACACTGCACATTGCAGCCCATGGTCACCACGATATCCACTGGGGGAATCTCCTCCAGCAGCTTACTGCGCTGAGTTCGCTCCATGTCGATGCCATAAATCTGCTTCATCAGCCGCACAGCATCCTGATTGATTTGCGGCTTTACTTCCGTTCCGGCAGAATAGCTTTCAAAGACATCAGACGCAAGGTACTTGCCCAGTGCTTCGGCAATTTGGCTGCGGCAGGAGTTGTGTACGCAGATAAATGCTACTTTAGGTTTGCTCATACTGGAAACCATCCTTTCGTTTTGTTGGCGATTTTTACAAGCAACAGCATCACCGGCACCTCGGTCAGCACGCCAACTACGGTGGCAAGAGCCGCCGGTGAAGTAGTACCAAACAATGCAATCGCCACAGCGACCGACAGTTCAAAGAAGTTGGACGCGCCAATCATCCCCGCAGGGGCGGCAATATCATGGGGCAGCTTCAGCCATTTGCAAGCAAAATAAGCGATGAAGAAAATAAGGAAAGTTTGCAAAACAAGCGGCACAGCAATGAGTAGAATGTGCAGCGGATTATTCAAAATCACATCACCTTGGAAGGAAAACAGCAATACCAAAGTGAGCAGCAGACCAATGCTGGTGGCATTATCAAATTTATGGACAAAGGTGTTTTCAAAATACTCTGTGCCCTTGCGATTTGTCACCAGCACACGGGTCAGAATACCGCCCGCAAGCGGAATGACTACAAATAAAATGACCGATAAAATCAGCGTGTCCCATGGCACGGACACGTTGGAAACGCCCAGTAGGAATTTCACAATCGGCACAAAGGCAACCAGAATAATCAAATCGTTGGTTGCTACCTGTACTACGGTGTAGGCAGGGTTTCCTTTGGTGAGCGTGCTCCAGACGAACACCATCGCTGTGCAGGGTGCCGCACCCAAGAGTACTGCACCCGCCAGATACTCCTTGGCGAGGTCAGGGGCAATCAAGCCCTTAAAAACCACATAGAAAAATAGCGCGGCGATACCGTACATGGTGAACGGCTTGATGAGCCAGTTTGTCACCCATGTGACGAATAACCCCTTTGGGTTTTTCCCCACATTTTTGACGCTCTGGAAATTCACCTTCATCATCATGGGATAAATCATCACCCAAATGAGGATGGCGACCGGAATAGAAACTCTGGCATACTCAAAACGGCCTAAAAATGCAGGAACGGCAGGTAAAAGTTTACCAATTAAAACACCTGCCGTCATACAGAGAGCAACCCACACGGTCAGGTATTTTTGAAAGAAGCCAATGCTTTGTGATTTTTCCTTTGCCATAAATTTACCCCCGTACTTTTTGCAGGATTTTAACGACCTCGTCCTTTTTTAAAACCTTTCCAAAGGAAACGACCTTGCCGTCCACAACCAATGCAGGAGTTGTCATCACACCGTAAGCAGCGATCTGTGTAAAGTCTGTCACATGGTCAATGGTGGCATCCATGCCAAGCTCTTTGAGCGCTTCCAAGGTAGCCGCTTCCAGTTGATTGCACTTTGCACAGCCCGAGCCAAGCACCTTGACGGATGAACCGCTCACTTTTGCTTTTTCGGCTTCCGCAATCGTTTCTGTATTGCAGTCACCGCCACAGCAGCAACCGGAGTTTTTTGCTTTTGCTTCTTCGTCAGCTTTCTTTGCGGCAATTTCGGAGGGCTTGCACATTTCCCCGCAACCACACTGCACCAATTCTTCCTCTGCATTTTTCTTTTTACCAAAACCAAACAATGCCATAATAAAAACCTCCTTAAATTCATGATTAGAAACCTGAATATAACAAATAGAAACCGATGAGCAGGATCACCGCGCCCATGACGATTTTCAAAATAGCGCTGGCTTTTCCATACTTCTCGCTTTGGGAGAGCTTTTGGGCAAAGCCCATGGAAGGCTCCGCAATCACGGCGAGAATGCCGTGCCCAATGAAATAGAGCAGCAGTAGCAAAACACTCCATACAAGGCTGCCCGCCGTGGCCGCAAGGATACCCAAAACCGTAAAGGTCAATCTCGGCAATGACGGCGAAAATCAAAAGTGGAATAACTGTTTTTATATCCTTTGTTTACTCATCCGCAAGTACCTTCAGGGCAGCAACCGGTCTTCACAGCTTTTCCCTCAAAGAAGTTTTTGAGATTTTCTGGAAGTGAATACTCGCCGCAGTCACAAACGGGCTGCACCATGCCGAGCACAGCTCTTAGAATTCCTTCGGCCAGCATGGCTTTGGGCGGTACTTCATAGGCTTGACCTTTGTATGCAAAGGTACGACAGGTCACATCGGTTCCGCTGATTTCACCACAGCAGCCGCAGGTGTTTTCCGCAACAGGTCCGCAGATATCCTGCCCATTTACACGAATGGTGGGCGACGCAAGGAATCGGTAGTGCTCCGCCAGTTCTTTTGTGGCGATCTGTACCTTTTGAAGCCGCATGGTATATCCGGCAGCCTCCAGAGCGGGCGCGATACTGCCCAAAACTTCTTCCAGTACCGCATCGGCGCCGATACAGCGGTCACAGGTATTGAGATCAAGATAGAGATATTCCACAAGCACAGCCTTGGAGGAATCCTCCTCACAAGCCCCGCCGCGGCAGCAATCTACGCTTTTTTTTGCACTGCATTCGCCGTTTGGCGGTGTCCAGCCAGTATCGTCGCCTACATAGGAGATGGCGCCTGCCGGACACTTGTTGCCGCAGCCGTGGCAACGGTCAATGCAGTTTCCGGGTTGCATCACCACAGGGGACGGGGCTTTTGCTTTGTTATAAACACTGTGGGAGCAAAAATCCACGCAGGTTCCGCATTCAGTGCAAGCAAGATAATCGATGACTGGATACCAGTTTTTAGCCATTCTCTTTCCCTCCCATTAAACCAGTAGATACTGGAAAATATTAAACAGATAGCCAACAATGATAATGCCGATGGTGCAGATGGCAATAAATGTGCCCAACAGCTTCGGCTTTACCGCCTTGCGCAGCATGATGATGGAGGGCAGGGAAAGCGTTGTGACTGCCATCATAAAGGAGAGAACCGTACCAAGCTGCGCGCCTTTGTAGAGCAGCGCTTCGGCCACCGGAATCGTGCCGAAAATGTCAGCGTACATGGGAACGCCAAGCAGAGTTGCCAGCACTACCCCAAAAGGATTATTGCTGCCAAGCACCATCTCAATCCAGCTTTCAGGAATCCAGTTGTGGATGATAGCTCCGATGCCCACGCCAACCAGAATGTACGGCAGAACTTTTTTGAAGGTTGACACCACCTGATCCTTGGCGTAAATGACACGCTCTTTGCGGGTTAAGTCAGGCGATTCAAAATCTACGCCGCTTGCCGAGCGAATGAATTCTTCCACATAGTTTTCCATGTGAAGTTTTTCAATCAGCGTACCGCCAACGACCGCGATAACCAGGCCCACAACGACATAGACGATAGCGACCTTTGTGCCAAAGATGCTCATGAGCAGAACGAGCGACCCGAGGTCTACCATGGGTGAGGAAATCAGAAAGGAAAAAGTCACGCCAAGGGGCAGTCCGGCACTGGTAAATCCAATGAACAGAGGTATGGAGGAGCAAGAGCAAAAAGGCGTTACCGTGCCAAGCAGTGCTGCCATGATATTTGCCCACACGCCGTGAAAGCGGCTCATAATTTTCTTGCTTCGTTCCGGCGGGAAGTAGCTTTGAATGTACGAGATGATGAAAATCAGCACGCAGAGCAGTACGGTGATTTTTAGTACATCATAGATAAAGAATTGAACGCTGCCACCAATTCGTCCTGTTACATCAAGACCGAACAACGAGAGCAGATTACCGATTAGGGCGTTGAGCCATTTCATTCCAAGCACTTGGTCTTGAAAGAACAGCCACGTATTTTGAAGGATCTCCATAGGGTAAGCGCCTCTCTTTCTTAAATTCAATAGTCATATCAAAAAAACTTGATATGTTGTGCCGAATAAAAGCCATCTTCCATCAGATGGCCGTTATTGATTGCAACAACGAGTATCTTCAGCGGTTGCATTGGGGGTGGTAATTGCTTTTAACAGGAGCATGGCCTCGTGGCTGCCCTGTTCACTGATTTTATAATGTGTCCATTTGCCTTCCTGTCTGCTTTCGACAATACCCGATTCACATAAAATCTTCATGTGATAGGACAAGGAGGACTGACCGATTTCCATTTGATCAATGAGCACGCAGGCGCATTTTTCACCGCTGCGCAGCAGTTCCAAAATGGCAAGCCGCTTTTCATCGCAAAATGCCTTAAATACATTAGCGTTCTTCTCCGGAGTAAGCTCCAACGTTTATCACCTCACATCAAATTATCTTGATATGATATAGTATATGCTTCACATCAAAAAATGTCAATATGAAAGGAAGCGCTGTTTATGAAAATTAAAATCCGTTCACCGACCTAATGCAAGGATACTCTGGACTATTCTTGGCATGTAGACAAAGCAAGAGCCGTTGCGTCAAGTAAGATGCAACGGCTCAAATTCGTGATAAGTCAGATTTTATTGTGTAGGTGAAGTTAAACTACTAACAGAGGGTGTGCTCATACCCTTACACAATGTTTTCACCCAAAATAATTTTTGGCATAGTGGTTAAGCATCTGTTCCATCGCTTGTAAAAATGCTCTAACCCTAACTTTGACACCCTTGCGTGAGTTTCTTCATCTCTAACAGTCCAATGTAAAACATAAGTGACTTTGCCTACATTGCGTGTGAGGCGAACAGGCAATGCCCCTTCTTTAACGGCATTAAAATCTGTTTGGCGGTGGGTGCGTTTGATATATCTAACTTCAATAACACCATCCTGCTCCATATAAAAGGCGGCAACCTCTTTCATAAGTTGCTCAATTTCCTCTTGCTTTTCAATCTTTGCCTCATAGATACAAATTTCATTAAACATTTATTGCACCACCTCACACATTATATAAATTATATAAAACTTGCTCACCGAGCGTTAATTTCCCATGCTACCGTTTCACAAAAGTTTTACACGGCAGATATATAAAGTGAGTTTACCATAGTAAAGCGGAACTTTCAATTAAACAAATATGAACAATGGAAAGGACACAGATACTATGAAAAAGTCCGTTCGCCATCCTTTTGCAAGGATACTCTGGACGATTTTGGGGATGTAGTGGAACAAATAATGTTTCGTTGCTTTAATATGTCTTGTAGATGTCATATTATCATCTTATAATAAAAGCAGTAGAGGTGATAATATGCAGATTAACAGGCTATTCGAAATGGTTTATCTATTGCTGAACAAAAAAAGTATGACCGCCGGGGAGCTCGCAACACACTTTGAGGTTTCACCCCGCACGATTTACCGGGATGTAGAGCTTCTATCCTCGGCGGGAATACCCATTTATATGACCAAGGGCAAGGGTGGTGGAATTTCACTGCTCCCTGACTTCGTTCTCAATAAAACTGTCCTGACCGATGGCGAAAAGTCAGATATTCTCGCTGCACTTCACGCAGTAGATGCGGTCAACTTGGAGCAAACCAATACTGCGGTGCAAAAGCTGTCCTCCCTATTTGGAAACACCAGCGCCGATTGGGTTGAAGTTGATTTCTCCGGCTGGGCAAACGCCGATGAGGAAGCGCAGCTGTTCAGCCTGCTGAAAAGCGCCATTCTCGGAAAGAAAAAAGTGGCGTTTCAGTATCACAGCAGTGAGGGCAGCACGCAGCGCACAGCAGAACCCATGAAACTCTGCTTTAAGGGACAGAGCTGGTATCTTTATGCTTTCTGCACAGTGCGTCAAGATTATCGGTTTTTCAAACTGCGGCGCATGAAAGAATTGAAGCTGCTTGACGAGCGCTTTGAACGCACTGCCTCCGCGAAGATATTTGAAGGCACAAAAATATTTCAAGATGATTTCGTGACAATCACACTGAAGCTGTCAAAGAAAATGGCGTATCGTGTCTATGATGAATTTTCACAATACAAAACGCTTCCCAGCGGTGATTTCATTGCGACGCTCACCATGCCCAGAGGCGATTGGGTCTATCAATATCTTGCGACCTTTGGTGAGGATTGTGAGATCATAGAACCGGAGGATATCCGCCTGCAAATCAAGGATAAGCTGCAAAAAACACTGGCACAATATTTATAATATGACACGCTGCTGTCAATTGGTCTTTGCTATGATGATAGTATCAAAGACAAGGAGGACGATCAAATGAACTACGAAGTTGTGCATTTAGAGGAAAAGATTATTGTTGGGGTAAGTGCTGCGACCAGCAACAGCGACCCTGAAATGGGGAAAATCATTGGCGGGCTTTGGGAGAAGTTATACCAAGGCGGCATCAATGCCGTGATAAAAAACAAGGTAAACGAGTACGCCATTGGGCTGTATTCCGATTATACGGCCGATGGGTACTGTGTAACAGCGGGTAATGAGGTTTCCAAGGCAGAAAATCCTGAACTGACCGTAAAAACAATCCCTGCCGGAAAATACGCAAAATTCTCTGTGCATGGGCATATGGAAAAGGCCGTCTCTGACTCATGGGGAGAGATTTGGCAGACGGATTTAGACCGCAGCTTTACAGGCGATTTCGAGGAATACCGAAATGCCGACCCGGAAAACTGTGATATTGATATCTACATTGCTCTGAAGTAAGGGGGGGAAACGTATGAAATTAGAAGGCTTCGGAATTTTCGTGAAAGATATGCCGACTATGGTGCGTTTTTACCGTGATGTTCTTGGGTTTGAAATCAAGGAGGAAGAAGATTCCAGCAATGTCTATCTGGTGAAAGATGGCACTTTGTTTTTACTTTATCGCAGAACAGATTTTGAGCAGATGGCAAAAAGGTCGTTTTCTTATGCGAATGGCATCCATGGCCATTATGAAATTGCGATGGGTGTAGAAAACTATGCCGCAGTAGATGATACCTTTAAGCGGGTTGTGTCAAACGGTGCCGTGCCGGTCTTAGAACCTACAACAGAGCCGTGGGGACAGCGGACTTGCTATGTTGCAGATCCAGAGGGCAACTTAATTGAAATTGGTTCCTTTACCAAATAAGCAGCTACACAATTGCCTATGCCTAAAAAGAAGGAGACGAAATAACAAATGGATTATAGAAAAGAATTTGAGCGCATGATGCAAACACAAACAGCCATGGCGCTGGCTACAGCGGCAGACGGAGCGCCCAATGTACGCATCGTCAATTTTTATTATGATGCAGAGACGAAAGCCCTGTATTTCTCCACCTTTAGCGACAACCAAAAGGTTGCGGAGTTTGAGAAAAATCCTCATGCTGCATTCACAACGATTCCGGAAAGTGGAGAAGAACACGTTCGGGTCAGGAATGGGATTGTTCGGAAAAGCTCTGTTTCGGTGGAAGCCATCAAGGATCAGTTTCTATTGAAGCTGCCGGAATACATTATGAGCATCCCTGATGTACTTCCTGCGCTTATCCTGTTCGAAATCACCTTTGACCAAGCGGATGTGGTCATTGACTTTGAACACATGGAAACGATTGCGGTATAGTCTGAAACCCCTGTCGGCAGCGAGTTGCAACTATTCTCCAAGGCGCACTGTGAATGAACCCACGGTGTGCCTTTTTTATTTCCCCCAAAAGACGTTTGCAGCAGCAAAACAAGGAGGGCGGCAGAACCGCTCTCCTTGCTTTTTGTAAACGGGCTATGCTATTTATCGTTGCCGTCGGGCTCTGAATCTCTTTTGAGTTCCACAATAACGCCGTCATCACCGGAGATAAAAAGCTCCTCCGTCTTTTGCTGCGCACGCTGAAGCAGCGAGATGGCATCCGTCACATCGTTAAACAGCGAATCATACATTTTTTTGTAATCTGCCACACAATAGACCTCCTTTTCCTTATTTCGGCGGCCACCGTTGTGTGGTATTGAAGCTCTGACCGGACGGATTGTCAAGTCGTTTCTGAAGTTTTCTAAATGTTAGCACCCTGTCAGAAATCCGTTCAGACAGATATGCAGGCACACCGCATTTTATTGCATGGTGTGCCTTTTTTATTTCCACAGAAAGGGGTGAGAATCCAATGTTCATATGGGACTTTGTCCTTGGAACCGTGATGGATCAGATCATCGAATGGCTCTACGGACAGGTGGTCGGTTTTCTGGCCGATTTTTTTGCACAGATGGGAAATATGGGCGTGGAGCTGTTCGAAATGAGCTGGGTGCAGTCCATCGTCCTGTTTTTTTCCTATCTGGCTTGGGCGCTGTATGGAACCGGGCTGGTGGTGTCGGCGTTTGAAACCGGCATCGAGTACCAGCACGGCCGGGGCAGCATCAAGGACACCGCCTTAAACGCCATTAAGGGCTTTATGGCGGTGTCCCTTTTTACCATCGTGCCGGTGGAGCTGTTCAAGCTCTCGGTCAATCTCCAGAGCAGCCTCACGGCGGGGATCACCGGCTATGGAACCAGCTTTGGCGACCTTGCCGGGAACATCATTTCCGAGCTTGGCAGCTCACCGGATATGGTTGGCGCCATGGGCTCCGGCGTGTTCGGAGGGCTGGCTGTCATTACAAGCCCCATCCTGCTGCTCTTTATGATCATCATGATGGGGTACGCGGTCATTAAGGTGTTCTTTGCCAACCTGAAGCGCGGCGGCATCCTGCTCATACAGATTGCCGTGGGCAGCCTGTATATGTTTTCCGTTCCCCGCGGCTACATCGACGGTTTTACACAGTGGTGCAAGCAGATCATCGGTCTGTGCCTCACCACATTTTTGCAGGCAACCATCCTTGCGGCGGGGCTTATGGTGCTGCGAACCCACGCTCTGCTGGGGCTTGGTCTGATGCTGGCCGCAGGAGAAGTACCGCGAATTGCCGGAGCCTTCGGGCTGGATACCAGTACAAAGGCCAACGTGATGAGCGCCGTGTATACCGCACAGGCTGCCGTCAACACCACCCGCACCATCGTACAGGCGGTAGCGCCGAAATAAGCACAGAAAGGAAAAGCCTATGAAATTAATCTATGTGGCGTCCCCTTATGCCGGGGACATCGAACAGAACACCGCATTTGCCAGGAAAGCGTGCCGCCATGTGATGAACGAGGGGCACGCTTTTTTTGCGCCCCATCTGTTATATCCGCAGCTCCTTGATGATTCCAATCCGCAGGAGCGTCAGGCGGGTCTGGATATGGGACTTGCCATGCTGCCCCGCTGTGACGAGTTGTGGTGCTACGGCGACCGCATCTCCTATGGAATGCACCTTGAAATCGAGGAAGCGGTCAGAATCGGAATCCCGGTTCGCCGGGTGATGGAACAGGAAAACGGCTTTGCCATCGGCAGAGCCAAAGGCACCGAACCGGCCGAAGCTCCCCAGCAGGCGATGAGGATGGCCTGATGATGACGATGGGGAGCCTCTTCGATGGGATCGGAGGTTTTCCATTGGCGGCTATCCGCAACGGTATCACTCCCGTATGGGCCAGTGAAATCGAAGCCTTTCCCATTGAAGTGACGAAAATCCGATTCCCCGAAATGCTCCATGTCGGGGATATTACAAAGCTGGACGGAGCGAAATTGCCGCCTGTGGACGTCATTTGCGGCGGCAGCCCGTGTCAAGATTTATCGGTCGCTGGCCAGCGCCGGGGCTTGGCGGGTGAGCGTTCCGGCCTGTTTATGGAGCAGACACGCATTGCGAAGGAGATGAGAAAATCCGATGAGCAACGAAACGTACCAGCTCACCTTGTTCGACCTCGATACCTCGTTTGGGAGAATGTCCCCGGAGCCTTCAGCTCCGCAGAGGGGGAGGACTTCCGGGCGGTCATTGAGGAGATCGTCCGCATTAAGTACAGTGCCTGTGATGTGCCTCGACCTGAGTCCGGGCGCTGGGAATCTGCTGGGGCTGTCCTTTTGGGAAATGAATTCAGCCTGGCTTGGAGAGTCATGGACGCTCAATTCTGGGGAGTCGCCCAGCGCCGCCGTCGCATCTTCCTTGTCGCAGATTTTGGAGGCACGACCGCACCCGAAATACTATTTAAGCAAGACAGCCTGTTTGGGGATATTGCGCAGAGCGGAGGCCCGCGGCAAGGAGCTGCCGCCCCAGCTCAGGGACGCACTGATGATACAGGCGGGGCTTGCCTGACCCCATGGGATGTACAGAGCCGCCGCATTTTTGAAGAAACCGGAACATGGCCCGCCCTCTATAGTGGTGAAGGCGGTGGGCACGGATATATTCAGACAGAAGAAAGAATACCCATTGCTTTCGCCGCCAACCAACGTGATGAAGTGCGGGATTTGCACGATATTGCAGGGGCAGTACAGGCTCAGCCGGGGATGAAACAGCAGACCTTTGTGGCAGAACCGCTGTTGTGCTTAAACGATCAGGGCGGCGAACGGATGGATGTCACCGAGGATGTGGCGTCCACGCTGCGCGCCGGTATGGGCGGGCATCCTCCCCTTGTATCTCAGCCAAACTGTCTGAACGGCTGGGATACCCAGCAAAGCCGTGTGTTCACGCCGGAGGGTGTGGCGCCGACTCTTGCCGGTGCGGACGGCGGCGGGGGAAGAAACCCGGCAGGGCTTCTGTTTGCGGCAGGCGTTGTCAGCAAGGGTGACGGCGACTGCTTTCTCTCACCGGAGGTACACACCTCTATTACCGGCGGCGGTGGGCAGGCCGGACAGGGCTATCCCTGTGTGCTTACCGCGGGCTTCTGCGGAAATGCCAGCGCCGATGCGAGAGGAATCGGCTATCAGGCGGAGTGCTCACCCACCATTAAAACCGGCACGGCCCCATCGGTACTGTGCCTCAACGATCAGGGCGGCAGTCAGATGCACTGTACCGAGGATATCACCGGCACCCTCCGCGCACAGGAGCATGGACACCAGCCGCTGGTGTTTGACAACCACGCACAAGATTCCCGCTTTACCGGACCGGTGGATGTGTCGCAGACAGTATCCGCAGGCTTCGGGCAGGGCGGGAACAATCAGCCGCTGGTCATGGCGACCCAGCAGGGCGGCGCTGAAATTGGCGAGGGCATCTGCCCGACCATTACGGCAAGTGCCGGGATGAGTGGCAATAATCAGCCGGTATTATTTGAAAATCACGGCATTGACAGCCGCTACACCGGCCCCCATGCAGTAGCGCCCACCATGTCCGCCCGGATGGGAACAGGCGGCAATAATGTTCCGCTGGTGGGCAGTGCCGTTGCCTTTTCGCTGGATTCCAAGGAATCCAACAGCATGAAATCAGCAAATCCCCATTCGGGATGCCGGGAAACGGAGGTTGCCAGAACCATTGACACAACCAGCCCCGATCCCAGCAAGAACCAAGGCGGCATTGCTATTTTGCAGGAAACCATCTGCATTGCCGGAAACACCATCGACCGGGAGCCGGAAAACGGCGGCAACGGCCTCGGCTGTCAGCCGGACATCAGCTACACCATTACAACCAGCGACCGGCACGCAGTGTGTGAGCCATACCAAGAGGTGGTGGGCGCGCTTTGCCGTGGAGATGAGAAAGGCATCGGCAGCCAGTATGTCAGTCAGAACAAATGCATTGTGGAAAGGCGCAACCTCATCCGCAGGCTTACCCCTCTGGAATGTGAACGGCTCCAAGGTTTTCCCGATGGCTGGACGCTAATTCCGGGGGCATCTGACAGCGCCCGGTATAAAGCTCTTGGAAATAGTGTGGCGATACCCTGCGTGGACTTTGTCCTCCGAGGCATCGCTTATTTTTTACGAAAAATCTATGAGGAACAGGAGGGATCACCCCGATGTACATCTACCCCGACAACTTAAAATCAAAGGCGACCCTGTGGCTGTGGGATCTGCGGGACATCGGAATCATCGGCATCGAATGCCTGATTTCTGTCTTTGCCCTCTCCCGGCTGGGCTGGCTGCCGCCCATTGTTCTGACGGCGGTCTATGCCTTTTTATCCATCCGCTTCGAGGATGTGAGCATCCTTGACTTTATCCGCTACGCCGTCGCTTTCTTCTTTGGCAAGCAGCAGACCTACGAATGGAGGGGATGAATATGAACAGAAAAAAGAAACAGGAGGCCAGAGAAAAAGCCTCCACCCGCCAGCTCATGGGCATTGATGGCATCACCGCCCACAGCCTTGTAACGCCCCACGGTGAGCTGGTGTTTTTTATGATTAAACCGACCAATATCAGTGTTTTGTCTGAGAGCAGCGTGGGGGCAAGAATCTACGCTCTTATGAATGTTCTCAAGGGCATTGCTGAAATTGAAATGCTGTGCCTGAACAGCCGGGAAAACTTCGAGGACAATAAGAGTTATCTCAAAGCAAGAATGGATGCCGAGCAGAATCCTGTCATCCGAAAACTGCTGGCACAGGATCAGACCGCCCTTGACCGTATGCAGGTGCAGATGGCAACGGCAAGGGAATTTCTAATCATCATCCGGCTGAGAAATGAAAAGGAACGCGATGTTCAGCCCTACCTCTCCCGCATCGAAAAGAGCCTTAAGGATCAGGGCTTCACGGTGCGCAAGGCGGGTGAATCGGACATCAAGCGCCTGCTGGGTGTCTATTATGAGCAGAATGTCACAACGGAACAATACGAGGATTATGACGGAGAAAGGTGGGTGATTTTCGGTGAGTAAAAACAGAAAAAGAGAAAAATCAGTGCCGCAGGAGGATGCAAAAATCAAGGATTTCCTTGACATGATCGCTCCGGGCATCATCAAATTCAACACCGACCACTTCATATGCGGCAACACCTACCGCTGTGTGTGGGTGCTGCGGGAATATCCCACAGCTACCGAGGAACAGGCCATCCTGCGCCACCTCGGAGAAAAGGACGGCGTGACCCTGCGCATCTACACCCGTCAGGTAACGGCGGCCGAGGAAAAGAAGATCATCCACAATGCCGCCAACAAAAATCGCATGGATAAGAGCAGTACCAACGATCTCCAGCAGACCGTCACCGCCGAAAGCAATCTGCAGGATGTAGTGACGCTGGTCTCCTCCATGCACCGGAATCGGGAGCCGCTTCTGCACTGCGCTGTTTTTATCGAGCTGACCGCTCACGATTCCGATGCGCTGAAGCTGCTCCAGACCGATGTGCTCACCGAGCTGGTGCGCTCCAAGCTCAATGTGGACCGGCTCATGCTGCGCCAGCGGGAGGGTTTTCTCGCCGTAGGCCCCGCTGGCTGGAATGTGTTCGCCAGCCAGTTTGAACGGGTGCTGCCCGCAAGCTCCGTGGCAAACCTCTATCCTTTCAACTACAGCGGTAAGACCGACCCTCACGGCTTTTACCTCGGCAGGGATAAGTTCGGCTCCAATATCATTGCGGATTTTGACAAGCGCGACGATGACAAAACCAACGCCAATGTCCTGATACTCGGTAACTCCGGCCAAGGCAAGAGCTACCTGTTAAAGCTCATTCTCTGCAATATCCTCGAATCGGGCAAGTCGGTTCTGTGCCTTGATCCAGAGCACGAATATGTGGAGCTGGCGGAAAACCTCGGCGGCTGTTTCATTGATCTCATGTCGGGCCGGTACCGGATCAACCCGCTGGAGCCGAAAACATGGGACGAGGGCGGCAGCCCGGAGGACACCGACGCGCCCCAGGCGTTCCGCCAGTCCACCAAGCTCAGTCAGCACATCAGCTTTCTCAAGGATTTCTTCCGGTGCTACAAAGATTTTTCCGACCGCCACATTGACGCCATTGAAATCATGCTGGGCAAGCTGTACGAACAGTTCGGAATCAGCGACCGCACCGATTTCAAGAGCCTTGCCGCCACGGACTACCCCATTTTGTCCGACCTCTATGCCCTGATTGAAGCCGAGTACAAGGGCTACGACAAAACCAAATACCAGCTCTACCCGCCGGAGCTTTTGCAGGAAATCCTGCTGGGGCTTCACTCCATGTGCATGGGCGCGGAAAGTCAGTTTTTCAACGGCCACACCAACGTAACCTCCGACCGCTTTATTGTGTTCGGAGTAAAAGGCTTGCTCCAGGCCAGTCGGAACGTGAAAAACGCCCTGCTGTTCAATGTTCTGTCCTTCATGAGCGACAAGCTTCTGACCGAGGGGAACACCGCCGCCTCCATTGACGAGTTGTATCTGTTCCTCACGAACCTGACAGCCATTGAATACATCCGCAATTTCATGAAGCGTGTGCGCAAGAAGGAATCGGCGGTTATTCTTTCGTCACAGAACTTGGAGGACTTCAATATTGAGCACATCCGCGAATTGACCAAGCCGCTGTTTTCCATTCCGTCTCATGCGTTTCTGTTCAACGCAGGCAACATCGACAAGCGGTTCTATATCGACTCCCTCCAGCTGGAAGAAAGCGAATACAACCTGATCCGCTTTCCCCAGCGCGGTGTCTGCCTCTACAAATGCGGCATTGAGCGGTATAACCTCGCGGTTCACGCTCCGGCATATAAGGAGAAATTGTTCGGAACGGCGGGCGGCAGATAACATGGAAAGGAGAAAAATCATGAACAGACTGCAACAGCAGAAAGAAAACAAATCAGGACTCCTCGAAGATATGCTGTCCTTCATCCGCTACACACCCAATCGGGAGGCGGATCTTTTAGCGTTTATGGAGAAATACCAGAAAGCGGATTGCGACGAGCGCCCCGCCATTTTGGAGCAGCTCCGGTGCTGCATGGATGGCAAGGAATACCCCGATCCCTACGCCGGGAGCTACCACTATACCCCGGAGGATGTGTCTGTCATGGGGCAGATTCTGGATGACTACATTGACGACCTCACCTTGGCGCAGGGTGATCCCGCCGCCGTTTCAGAGTGTGTGCGGGATACGGTGCTGAAAATCAATGCGCTCAACGAGGAATGCGGGCGGTATCTCATTGATACCTGGCGCAGGGAACGGCTGTGCGGCTTCATCAACTCTGCGGCGGAGCTGGCGGGGCTGTCTCAGGAAAAAGACCTGACCCTGCAGCACAGGATATGGTAAAGGCGGTGAGTAAATGGAGATACAGGGTCAGGATTTCGGGATTGAAATTGAAATGACCGGGCTTACCAGAAGCCGCGCTGCCGAGGTCATTGCCGAATATTTCGGCACCACAAAAGAATATGAGGGCAGCTTCTATGACACCTATTTCGCAAGGGATACCACCGGCCGCAAATGGAAGGTCATGAGCGACGGCAGTCTGGACTGCCAGCGGAAGGAGGGCCGCAGGAAGGTCAGCGCCGACCGGAACTACAGCGTGGAGCTGGTCAGCCCCATCTGCCAGTACGGGGATATCGAAACGGTGCAGGAGCTGATCCGCAGGCTCCGGGAGGCCGGTGCGTTTGTGAATTCCTCCTGTGGCATCCACATTCATATCAATGCCGCGCCCTTTGACGCACCCCACCTCCGTAATCTGGTCAACATCATGGCGGCCAAGGAGGATATGATTTACAAGGCGCTGAAGGTCTCGCGTGGGAGGGAAAGCCACTACTGCCAGAAGATTGACCCCGCTTTTTTAGAGCGGCTCAACCGGCAGAAGCCCGCCACCCTCGACCGGCTGAAAAGCCTCTGGTATAACGGCGGGGACGGCAGCCGGGAGCATTACCACCATAGCCGCTACCACTGCCTGAATCTGCACAGTGTGTTCCAAAAGGGTACGGTGGAATTCCGGGCGTTCAACGGAGAGCTGCACGCCGGAAAAATCAAGGCGTACATCCAGTTCTGTCTTGCCATGACCGCGCAGGCGCTCAACCAGCGGTCGGCAAGTCCTACGAAAACACAGTCCAGCAATGAAAAATATACTTTCCGTGTTTGGCTTCTGCGCCTCGGTATGATCGGGGACGAGTTTAAAACCGCCCGTAAGCATCTGCTGGATCATCTGGAGGGCTGCATCGCGTGGAAAGACCCGGCACAGGCCCAAAGGCAAAAGGAACGGCTGCGTCAGAAGCGGGAGGCGGAGCGTCAGCAGACACAGGCTCCCCCGGAAGAAGCGGTGCCGGAACCTATTATGGAAGCGGAGGACGAGCAGTCCCCCGCTTTTACTATGTCCATGTAGAAGGGAGAACGTATGAAAAGCAAACTGTATATCGCCTATGGCAGCAATCTTAATCTGCCGCAGATGGCGCACCGGTGCCCATCCGCCAAGGTGGTGGGGGCATCCGAAATCAAGGATTATGCCCTTGTGTTCCGGGGCGGCCGAAACGGAGCCGTTGCCACCATTGAGCCCTGCGAGGGTTCCTCCGTCCCTGTTTTGCTGTGGAAGATCACGCCGAAGGATGAAGCGGCGCTGGATGTTTATGAGGGCTTTCCCCGGTTCTATGACAAGGAACTGATGGAACTGCCACTGGATGGACAGTCGGTGTCCGCCATGGTCTATGTGATGACGCCGGGGCATCGCTTGGGGTATCCCTCGGACTATTACTACAACACCATCCGTGAGGGCTACAAAACCGCGGGCTTTGACACCGCTGTTCTGGAGCAGGCGGTGGACTATACCGAGCAGCTCATGGCAAGTGAGCCGGAGCCGGAACAGCAGAGTCTATTCGGCTTTGGCGGTCTGAAATGGTGGTGACGGCATGGCAGATCCCGCAACCATCGCAGCTGTTGTAAAAGCCGCCGCTACCGCGCTCTCGGATGAACGCACCCGGAAAACCATCTGCTGGATCATTGCCGCCGTCCTGTCCCCGCTGATTTTGGTCGTCGTGCTGGTCTGCTCCTTGCTTTCCGGCACCACAAACCACAACAACACCGCCGTGGAGCTGTGCTTTCACGGCGGTGTCATTCCGGCGAGTATGCCTGCGGAGTACCGGGAATACATCGGGGATATGCGCCAGAGCTTCACCCTCATAGACAATGCCATCGATAACGTGAACGCAGAGATGGAGGACGGCGACAGCCTTGACAATTACCGGGTCAAGGCAATTTTTTATTCTCTGTTCTTCGGCGCAGCGTCCCCCTCCCGACTGGAACACCGGCGCTATGTGGACTGCTTTGTGACGTATGAGGAACGCACCCGCACCGTGGAGAACGGCGACGGCACCACCTCGGAAGAAACCTATACCGTAGCCGTACCCATCACCTCTCTGCCCGCTGTCTACAACAACATCCGCGCGCTGTTCGGCAGAGCCGTCACTTATGAGGATCAGGCCAACGCCAATGAAATCTATTACCGCGCCCGATATGGCACCGGCGCGCCCATGGAAGATGACAATTCCGGGCTGTGGGAGGACTGGACGCCGGATCAGATGGACGGTTTTTATTCCGATTTGCCTGTCGGAGAAGCGGGTGCACAGGCTGTCCGGCTGGGGCTTTCCCGCCTTGGAGACCCGTATTCGCAGGAGCTTCGAGGACAGGGCAGCTACACCGACTGCAGCTATCTTGTACAGTGGGTGTACAAAAAGCTGGGGGTAAATCTGCCTGGCACGGCTGCGGCGCAGGGCAAATACTGCGTGGACAACGGGCTGACGATTCCAAAATCCAGCCTTGCTCCCGGAGATTTGGTGTTCTGGAGCCACAAGCCCAACGACCGCTTCATGAACATTACCCACGTTGGCATCTACGCCGGGGACGGCAAGGTGGTGGACGCATCCTCCTCGAAAGGACAGGTCGTCTACCGGGATTTGTTCGATTCCGGCAAGCAGGTGCTGTACGCAAGACCCTACGCGGAAGCGCCGGAAGCCTCCGCCTCCGGCTTGATTTCTCCGCTGGGTAAGAACTGGCGCTCCATGGTGACCTCTGAATTCGGCGGCAGGACGGACCCGCTCACCGGCGAGTGGGCGGGGCATTCCGGTATTGATCTCGGCGCATCGAAAGGCACCTCCATCCGTGCGGCACAGGCGGGAACAGTGAAAACCGTAGTCTATGGCAGCACCGGCTACGGCTATTATCTCACCATTGACCACGGCGGCGGGCTGGTCACCTTATACGGTCACTGCTCTGAGATTCTCGTCCGTGAGGGGCAAACCGTGAAAGCCGGGGAAACCGTTGCCAAGGTGGGTTCCACCGGGCGCAGCACCGGAAACCATCTGCACTTTGAGGTGCGGGTGAACGGTGTGAAGCAAAATCCGAGAAATTATCTACCATAAATTTAAGAAGGAAGGGCTGATTTTATGCGTGAGAACAAGATTAAGGTACTCAAAATTGAGCCGGGGCAGGCGCCCCATGTCAAGGAAATTCAAAATGACCTTGCCAGCCTGCAGGCGGAGGTGGGCGGCCTGATTGAATGCATCAGCTTTCCCAACGGCTGCGTTGCCGTCTGCAATGAGGAAGGCAAAATAAACGGAATGCCGCCCAACAGGCGGCTGGGCGCGGACATTATCTGCGGTCCGTTTTTTGTCTGCGACACCACCTATGACGGCAACTTTACCTCGCTCGGCAAGAGTAAGGTCGCGGAATACAGCCAGCTTTTTGCTGACATTCCCGAATTCACCGGGCAGGAACCGGAGCTGGAACCCGGCTTCACCTTTATGGGATTTCGATTTTAAGGAGGACACTCAGCATGAAAAAAGAAAGCATTACCGTGCAAATGGACGGCGAAAAGCTCCGTGCGGTGAAACGCTACATGGAGAAAAAGGATGCGGATCTCACACAGGAGCTCTGCGATTCCTTGCAGAAGCTCTATGAAAAATACGTTCCGTCTTCCGTCCGGGAATATATTGACGAGGGCTGCGAGGATGCTCCCGCCACCGCTTCGCCCAAAAAGCAAAAAGAAAAAGAGAAATCTGCTCCTGCCGCTGATGGCACACAGGACAGGGCGGCACATTAAGGCGCATGCCCGTCCCCCAGCGTTGCCCCCTGTTCGCCCCTGTGTGCCGCTTTGACAGGCGGTGTGGCATCCATGCACCCATCCCACTCTAAACGGCAACGTGAGGGCTTTGTGCGAGCGTTGGGAAAAGGCTCTCTGCACCCCAAATCCAGCAGTCTCCACGGTCGAAAAAAGAGCAGGATAAAGGCGGGTGGTCGCAAGCGACCGCCCGCCGCCCACTTCGCCCAGCAGTGCTGGGCGTTTTTCGCACCTTCCCATGAGGTGGTCGGATTGGGACTTTGGCACGGTCAGGGTGGTCGAAAACTGCAAAAACACAGGGAAACAAAGGAATTCACACGGTCACCTCGCAGGTGTACACCCACAAAAATGGAGGTTTTACCATGAAAAACAACAAGGAACGAACGGCGGTCTGGCTGTATCCAGAAACCATGGAACGGCTGGACGGCTGGCTGATACAAGATAACTGCAAGAGCCGCAGCGAGTTTATCGAAAAGGCGCTCTGCTTTTACATGGGCTACCTTGGAACGGAGGACACCTCCTCCTATCTTTCCAAGGCCCTGCTTTCCTCCATGGAGGGAACACTACAGAAAACTGAGAACCGGGTGGCAAGCAATCTGTTTCGCCTCTCGGTTGAAATCAGCATGATGATGCATCTCTTAGCAGCCACGCTGGAGGTTACCGACGAGGAACTGCACCGGCTTCGCGGCCGCTGCGTTGCCGAGGTAAAAAAGACCAAAGGAAAAATCCGGCTGGACGATGCGGTGGAGTTCCAAAGCGGCGCCGAGGCTGAAGAATAATGGCGCGGATCATTCTAAAGTGCCCCTACCTCAAGGGCGGGGAAAAAACCGCCGCCCATTTAAATAACCTCGTCAAATACATTGCCACCCGTGATGGTGTGGAAAAAACGGAGAGCGCCCACAGGCTCTGGCATTCCACCAAAAAGCAACAGGAGCTGATCGCGCAGATACTCCGGGAGTTTCCTGATACTAAGGATTTATTTGAATACGAGAATTACTGTGAGAATTCCAACCGGGGAAACGCTTCGGAGTTTATCTCCATTGCGTTGGAACAGAATCTTGATCAAATCAGCGGCAGGCAAAAATATCTGGACTACATTGCAAACCGCCCCCGCGTCGAAAAGCTTGACATCCACGGTTTATTCACAGCCGGGGATGCGCCGCTGGTCTTGTCACAGGTTGCGGAGGAAGTAGCCACCCACACCGGAAATGTATGGACGCCGATTATTTCCCTGCGCCGGGAGGATGCTGCTCGGCTGGGCTATGATAACGCCTGCGCATGGAAAGCTCTGCTTTCCTCCAAGGCGATGGAGCTGGCGGAGAATCTGAAAATCCACCCCGACCATCTGCAATGGTACGCGGCCTTTCACAATGAATCGCATCACCCGCATGTGCACATGATTTGCTACAGCACCGATCCAAGGGAGGGCTACCTTACCAAGCAGGGCATCCGTAAAATCAAATCCGCTCTGGCAAATGAAATTTTCCGACAGGAGCTGATTCCGCTCTACGGAGAAAAGTCCCAGCGGCGGGATGATCTGAAGCAGCAGGCCGCCGAAGCCATGGGGGCGCTGATCCGCCAGATGAAGGGCGGTGTTTTGGTCAGTGAACACATGGAGCAGCTTCTCACGCACCTTGCCGAACGGCTGCAAACGGTCAGCGGCAAAAAACAGTACGGCTACCTGAAAGCAGACCTGAAAAATATGGTGGACGAAATTGTAGATGAGCTTGCCAGGGACAGCCGCATTGCCGAAGCCTACCGTCTGTGGTGGGAGGTCAGGGGCAGAATCGAAGCGATCTACACCGAAACGTCCTCCGAGGCTCCGCCCCTTTCCCGCTGCGAGGATTTCAAGCCAATCCGCAATAGGGTCATTCAGGAGGCGTTGAACCTTGGCAGCGGTGTTATAACCTTTGAGGAACCGGTCTCTGTGGAAACTGCTCTGCCAGATGCCGAACTGGGTGCCGATGCACCCTCCATGGAGGCGACGCCGGAGAACGAACCCGCTGAACCGGAGGAGGATGCGTCTGAAACGCCGCCCGCTCCGTCCTTCCGCAGCGGGGAGAAATCCCCCACCTCATGGTGGACGGAGGAATACAAGCTGGCAAAACAGTATCTCCACGGCGATGAGGATGCCAATATTCCTCAGGATTTTGAGCAGGCGTTCGACTTGTTTCTTTTAGAAGCGGAAAATGATAATCCCCTTGCGCTCTATGATCTTGGCCGGATGACCGCCGACGGGCTTGGGTGCAAAGCGGATGCTGATGCCGCCTATGGCTGGTACGAAAAGGCACTTGCGGTGTTTCATGCCGCCGAGGAAGAAAAGCCGTGGAAGTATACCGAGTACCGCATCGGCAAAATGGTTGCCGCAGGGCTTGGCACAGAGCAGGACTATCTGCAGGCGGCGGACTGGCTCACCCTGTCCGCAAATGAAAAGTACAAATATGCGCAGTATTCCCTCGGCGGTCTGTATTACCACGGCAAGGGTGTGGAGCAAGATCATGAAATCGCCTTTTCCCTCTACACCCGTTCGGCAGACCAGAGCTTTCCCTATGCCAGCTTTGAGCTTGGTAAGATGCTGCGGGCCGGCATCGGCTGCGTAAAAAATCAGCCGGACGCTGACCGGCGTTTTCGGGAAGCCTTTCTCGGTTTCGTCTCGCTGGAGGAAAAAGGGCACGACGATAAGCTCCAGTACCGGCTGGGCTGGATGCTCTTGAACGGCGTGGGTACAGAAAAGAATGAAGCAAAAGCAAAGGAATTCTTTGAAAAGGCGGCGACGGTGGGAAATCCCTTTGCCTGCTACCAGCTTGCAAAGCTCATTCTCTCCGATGAAACAGCATCTCCATCAGAGGTGGAAAAGGCCCTCGGTTATCTCCGGCAGGCAGTGGAGGCTGAAAATCCCTATGCCGCATATTTTCTCGGCAAGCTCTATGAAAAGGGACAGCACGTCCCGCAGAACACGGTCGAGGCAGTACGGCTCTATACCCTGTCCGCAGAGCAGAACAACGACTTTGCTGCATACCGGCTGGGAAAGCTGCATCTTGGCGGCGAGGGCGTCCTGAAGGATGTGGAAGCCGCCATCCGCTGGCTGACCTTTGCCGCCGACCATAAGAATCCATTTGCCGAATATGCCCTCGGCGTCCTCTACCTTAAGGGCGAGGATGTTCCAAAAGACATTCCGAAAGCATTGGAATACCTGAAACACTCCGCCGCACAGGACAATCCGTTCGCAGCGTACCGGCTGGGCAAGGTTTATCTCATGGGCGGGGATGTGCCAAAGGATGTGCAGGCTGCTCTGCAATTCCTGACAGCCGCCGCCGAGCAAGGAAACCAGTACGCGCAATACACTCTCGGCAAGCTGCACCTGATGGGAAAAGATGTTCCGAGGGATAAAGAGTCCGCCGTTCGGTGGTTTACCCTGTCGGCGGCACAGGGCAATCTTTACGCGCAGTTTTTCCTTGACCATATGGACGAGTTCAAAGACCCCTCCGTCCTGCTGGCGGGCACGCGGCTCCTGCATCACATGAGCCGTGTGTTTGCAGACAATGCTCCGCCTCTGAAACCGCCCGGACAGCGCGCCGACCGCAAGCTCCTGCGCAGGCTCCGGGAGAAGAAGCAGGCGCAGGGTCATGCGCGGGACGACCACGAACAGACCATGTCACTCTAAAAACGATTGGAGGAACACCATGAAAAAGCAGAAAAAGAAAACCAGGCGGATGCCCATCTTAAAAAATATGTACCCGAAGCCATGCCGTCCTGTAAAAAGGGCGGCATTTTTTCATCGAATCGGCAATCGCCATCAATAGGAGGTGCTCTATGGGTGTGTATGTGCATTTTACAGATGAACAGAAATACCGCGCCAACAATGTGGATTTGGCGGACTTTCTCCAGCGGCGCGGCGAAAAGCTCCTGCCCAGCGGCCGGGATAAGCGGCTGGCCTCCGACCACAGCATCACCGTCCGGGGAAACGAATGGTATGACCACTCCGCGGAGAGCGGCGGCTATGCCATTGATTTTGTGCGGAAGTTTTACGGATGCTCTTATCCCGAAGCCGTGACCCTGCTGCTGGGCGGTGAGCAGGGCGAGGTCTACCGGCCCGCCTCACAAAAGAAGCAGGAACTGAAAAAGCCCTTTGCGCTCCCACCGGCCCATACGGATATGCGGCGTGTGTATGCCTATCTGGTGAAAACCCGGCACATCGGCCGAGAGGTGGTCAGTTACTTTGCAAAGCAGAAGCTCCTCTACGAAAGCTGCGAAAAATCCAAAGACGAGACAAAGGAATATCACAATGCGGTATTTGTGGGCTTGGATGAAAACGGCGTTGCCCGCCACGCCCACAAGCGCGGGATTTGCACCTTGGGGCAGGCGTATAAAGGAAATGTGGACGGCTGCGATCCCCGCCACAGCTTTCACTGGTTTGGCGAAAGTGAGCATCTGTATGTGTTTGAAGCGCCGGTGGATCTGCTGTCGTTTATCACCCTGCATCCGCAGGATTGGCAGCGGCACAGCTATGTGTCCCTCTGTGGCGTGGGCGGTCAGGCGATGGTGTGGATGCTGGAACAGTATCCGCAGCTCCGGCAAGTCTCGCTATGCTTGGATAATGATGAAGCCGGTCACAAGGCCAGCGAGCGACTGAAACAACAGCTTGCGGAAAAAGGATATCCCTCTCAGCGGCTGATTTCCCAGGGAAAGGACTGGAATGACGATTTAACGGAAGCGGCACAGCAAAGGCAGAGTGGCTTTGAAATGCGGATGGCATAGCAATCAGGCAGGGTATGAGCCCTGCCTGAGATTATTTTTTATCTTTTTCCTCTTCTGTTACTTCCTCCAGTATCTCGGAGCATAGTCCGATGCATTCATTGCAGATTGCTTCATGGGTACCCGCGATGATGCGTTCCACCTCCTGCTGGCTCTTGCCGCAGAAGCTACAGTGAATATCCTCGCCATGCTCTTCATACCGGGCATCGTCGTATTTTTTAATGTGCTCGATTTGCCGCTTCAAAGGTTTTATGTTCTGCAGAAGCGACCATACGCAATCATAATGCACTACACAGTTCTGGTCAAAGTATTCTGCTTCCAGCCACGGAAATTTCTCCAGCCGCATCTTGTAGCGGCTTGCCATCGTTGAGAATCCGACCTTTTTAATGGTGCGCTGAAAAAGAATAAATTTCAGCAGCAGCGCATCCCGAAGTGTTTCGTCTTCCATTAGTGTCTCATAGCTTTCAATTCTGCCTTGAGCCGCACATTTTTGAATAGAGGATAGCTGCTCCGTGAGCTGTTTATAGAGAAACAGATGATAATCCAGTTTGCTGTCAAGCAGTAATAATTCCTTGTCCATTATATGTCCCCTTTATCGATAAGCATGACTTTTATGAATTTATTTTACCACCAAATCGACTGATAAGAAAGGAGCTTTCCCAATGCAATCCCAGGTCTACCTCTTATTTGCTGCGGCCGCCGTGATGTTTCTCGTCATCGGCGGCCTTTCTCTTTTGGCGCACTATTACACCCTCAATGGAATCAAGTCCCGCACGGTGGGCGATGGCCAGCATGGCACGGCGCGCTTTTCCACCAAGCAAGAAATCAAAAGCATTTATAAGCACATTCCCTTCCAGCCGGAGCTGTGGCGGCAGGGAGAAAGCCTCCCCGCTGTTTCGGAGCAAGGCATCATCCTCGGCAGTACAGGAGCGAAAAATAAGGTCACGGCGCTGGTGGACACCGATGACGTCCACTGCCTCATGATTGGCGCGTCGGGTGTGGGCAAGACGGCCTTTTTCCTGTACCCGAATCTGGAATATGCCTGCGCCAGCGGCATGAGTTTTCTGACCACTGATACCAAGGGGGACCTCTACCGCAACTATGGCGCCATTGCCCGTGACCACTACGGCTACCATGTGGCGGTCATTGACCTTCGAAATCCCACCCGTTCCGACGGCAACAATATGCTCCAGTTGGTCAATACCTACATGGACACTTACCTTGCCGACGAAAACAACCTTGTGGCAAAGGCCAAGGCGGAGAAATACGCCAAGATCATCTCCAAAACCATCATCAACGCCAGCGGCGAGAACTACGGGCAGAATCAGTTTTTCTACGATGCCGCCGAGGGACTCCTGTCTTCCATCATTCTGCTGATAGCCGAATATCTGCCGCCCACCAAGGTGGATGGGAAAAAGGTGGACTGCCGACATATCATCAGTGTGTTCAAGCTGGTGCAGGATTTGCTGGCCCCCAGCAAGGTGAAGGGCAAAAGTCAGTTCCAGCTCCTCATGGAAAAGCTGCCGCCCGACCACAAGGCCCGCTGGTTTGCGGGAGCTGCTCTCAACTCTGCGGAACAGGCCATGGCGTCGGTACTCTCCACCGTGCTGTCCCGCCTGAATGCCTTTCTTGACTCCGAAATGGAGCAGATACTCTGCTTTGATACAGCCATTGATGCGGAGAAATTCTGCAATGAAAAATCTGCGCTGTTTGTGGTCCTGCCCGAAGAAGATTTGACCAAATATTTTATGGTCAGCCTGATGATCCAGCAACTCTATCGGGAAATTCTTGCGGTGGCGGACGAGAACGGCGGCAAGCTGAAAAACCGTGTCATGTTTTACTGTGATGAGCTGGGTACGCTGCCTGCCATCGAATCGCTGGAGCTGATTTTTTCGGCCAGCCGCTCCCGCCGCCTTTCCATGATCCCCATTATCCAGTCCTTCGGCCAGCTTGAAAAGAATTACGGCAAGGAGGGTGCGGAAATCATCGTGGACAACTGTCAGGACACTATCTTCGGTGGCTTCGCACCAAACAGCCAGACTGCCGAGGTGCTGAGCAAGGCGATGGGCAGCCGAACGGTCATGAGCGGCAGCATCAGCCGTGGAAAGAACGATCCAAGCCAGAGTTTACAAATGATGGAGCGCCCTCTCATGACGCCGGATGAGCTGAAATCCATTCCAAAGGGCAACTTTGTCGTTATGAAAACCGGCACCCATCCCATGCGAACAAGGCTGCGGCTGTTTTTGGATTGGGGCATCCGCTTCAGAAAACCCTATATCGTTGAGGAAAAGGCGAACCGGAAGGTAGTCTATGCCGATAAGCAGACGCTGGAGGAAAATATCGTTCGCAAACACACGGCCTGTCTGATGGTGGACGAGGAAACCGGGGAAATTCTTGAACCGCCCATCGGAACCGGTGCACTCCACACACCCGTGGCGGAACCGCCCGCAGAGCCTCTAAAGCGGCGCAGCCATGTCAGAACGTAAAGGAGCTGATAATCCATGAGCTTTTTTAACCACATTTATTCTGCCTCGCCCGATGAGCTCCCCCATCGGGCGAGGGCAGTTTATATTTACCTCCGTGACCGTGCCGGAAAGGACTCAGACTGCTGGCCTGCGGTCAAGACCATTTCCGCCGACTTGCAGCTCTCCCGAAGCACTGTCAAGCGTGCCTTGCATGATTTGGTGAAGGCGGGGCTGATTGAAAAGGAGTCTCGCTACAGGGAGAACGGCAGTAATACCAGCAACCGGCTGATTCTGAAAAAATAAACCAAAATGTAAAAAGCGAAAAGACGGACTTCCCGCCAAGGGGGATTTCCGCCTTTTTGCTGAACCCAGGTGCGGTTCATGATGGACCCACCAGAACCTCTCACTCTAAGAATATTTATTACAGAAAAAGAAGAAGTGTAACTTTAAATGTTTTTCTGTAATATACAAGGAACTATTTATGGAAACACTACTTCTGTAAACTATAAATATACAAATAAAAATTTAATGTTACAAATGGAGGTGAGAATAGAATGCGGCAGGCATTGGGAAAGAGAATAAACCAATTGCGTAAAAGCAAGGGATTAACTTCTGAGCAGCTTTCGGAGCTGTGCGGAGTAAACGCCGTGCATATCCGCAGAATTGAAAGCGGCGGCAGCCTGCCCAGCTTTTCTCTTTTTCTGAAGATATGCAATGTGCTTGGAACTTCTGCTGATTATCTCTTGGGGGATCTTCTGGAACATCCAGTGATACCTGACAGCGTGGAGCAACTCGGCAAACAGCTAAAGCACCTGGAACCGGATCAAATTGATATGGTCAATGAAATGATAGAAGTATTGGTTCGCCATATTACCGAAAAGGAATAAATTTAAGTTAGTCAATTAGAGTCTCCGAAAGGAGGCTCTTTTTGTGCTTTCTTCAACTTGATTTTATGCAAATTGTAACCTATAATGATACATATAAAAATTATAAGTTACATTAAAGAGGGATAGGTATGACACCAACTGAAAAAAGAAAACTGATTAAGCAGGCAAGCAAATTATATACATTAGGCATTACTGTAGAAAGGAGAAGAGAGAAGGTTCGCCGATTGGTGGAGAAAAAAATTCCATATGATTCACCGGAAATGGAAAAAGCTTTGTCTGAATTCCATACTGCAGATATGGAATGGAAACGTCTGGAACAGGAGCACCTAAATTATCGCGCTCAGTTTGGCATCCCCAATGATGCTCTGATCAAATAAGCGTATATAAACGCTTCAGAAAAAGTTTTTGAATATTGCGAGGAATGCTATGAAAATACAATGTTTTGACGATAAACAAGTCAAGGAAAAAATACAATACTATAATAACCAGCGCATGGCAATGTCGGTATTGCTTATTATTGCAGTTGCCATTCTGTTGCTGGTTCCATCACTTGGAGCAGAGTCTGCGGCGATACGAATCGCAGTTTTTGGATCAATAGCTTTTATTTTATTATCCATATTGTTTGTTCTTCCGTGGCAAAAAATTGTACTAATATTTGTAATTGTGACCGCTTATATAACAATTGAATTTTGCTTAGGGAAAATATATCTCAAAGAGTTTTTACTGCTGTTGCTCTGCAACATATCTACACTTTTAGTTTCTGTGAGAATAGCCCGAAATTTTATTCATACGTCACTTTGCGAATATAAAACAATGAGTGCTTTGGCACTGGAGGCAACTACGGATCATTTAACACAACTGCTTAATCGAAACGGTCTGGAACAAACACTCTCCACAGCTTGGAACATCTGCAAGCGTGAAAGAAAACTCGTTGGGGTGCTTCTGATCGATATAGACTATTTTAAAAGCTATAACGATACATTAGGTCATCTAAAGGGTGACCATATATTACAGCAGGTTGCCCTTCAGATGAAAAGTTGCTTTAAAAGGGAAGGTGATATTATCGGGCGAATCGGCGGGGATGAATTTTTGATTTTTATTCAGGATACCGAAGATGAAAGGGTCGTAAGTATGGCACAAAATCTTCTCGCCTCGCTCTCGCAACTGAAGGTGAAATCCTGTCCCAATCAATGCCTATCTGTCAGCATAGGCATTGAAACAGGTATCCCGGACAAACAAGACACAATAAACGATTATTATAATCGTGCAGATAAGGAACTGTATTATGCCAAGAAGAACGGTAGAAACTGTATTTCACACAAGCATACAATTGTTAAAAATTCAAATGAGCACACACAGCAAACCGAATTATTGGGTCTAAAAAGCCTAATTACAGAGTGTGTACGCAAATGAGAAATAGAATTAACTTGTTGAAAAAGCAATCAACGTTTTAGGAAATCCATTTCCAACAAATGCATTTATGACAAGTCATTTATAAAAACTTACAGATACAGCTATCAACTTCCACTTCTGAAAAAACGATCGATGTCTTTGTCGAAGCATAAGCGGAAACAGTATTGATGAACGGTTCGATATCCTCCAACGATGGGACCGACAATTTCACGATAAAGCACGCTGCTCCTGCAACCCTATAACACCATTCGCTGTATGGATAGTCCTTTATAAAGCTCTTGAATTTTTCATACTGACCGTCCCTCATTGTAACTTCAATAATACAGTCTATTTTAAGACCGAGGTTCTTTTTGTTAAGGCAAACCGTATATCCCTCAATCACGTAATGGTCCTCAAGCCTCCGAACTCTCTCTGTAACGGAAGGCGGAGAAAGGTTTACCCGTTTTGACAGCTCTCTAATGGAGATTCGGCTGTCCATCTGCAGTTCCCGCAGTATTCGCACATCAATTTCATCTATTTTCATATATAACACCTTTATAAAAAAATATATATTATATGATATAATATTTAAAAATACTCATATCATATAATATACATTTATTATTATAATCCTGATATAATTACTTTGTCAACAGAATGAATTATACGAGGAGGAAAGTTATGGCATTAATTTCATTTTCACAGAACGGGCTTACACCTTTTCAGCAATTGTTAGGACATAATAAGGATATTCTGGAGAAATGGATATCCTTGGAAGAATGCTTCTTTGGCCGGGATACCTTATCAGCAAAACTAAAAGAAGAAGTCCGGCGTACTCTGGCATTCAATAATGGATGTGAATATTGTAAGGCTAAAGGGGCTCCTTCAAAAAACGAAATGGATTCACGAATACAAATGGCTATCCATTTGGCGAACTTGTCCGGTAGAGCAACGCATATCAGCAATGATGAATTTTGCATGCTGAAAGAAGTGTTTACAGACAGCGAGATTTCAGAGCTTTTGGCATTCATTTGTTTTATAACAGCCTGCCAAAGATTTGGCGCCTTATTGGATCTGGCACCAGCCTGTCAAATCTGAGAGTTTCACATACCGCCGGTTAAAAAATAAATTCTTGTTTGATACACTAAATAACAGGTCTGGGTCTGTAATGGACAATTCGGGCCTGTTATTGTTTACAGTTTTTAATAGGGCTTTCTATTGTACGACAGAAGTACACAGAAAAATTTGTTTCAGTTTTTCGGCAACGATTTTCTCTGTTCCTTTGTTGCACAAAGAAACAGAATAACACTCAGCGTCGTAATTGCATCTACGGCAGCAGGAGCGTAATAGATGCCATTTTTCTCCAAAATCTGCTGTAGCAGCCATAATGCCGGAATATAAATAGTACCCTGTCTGGAGATGCTGAACAAAAAGCCTGCCCTGCTGTATTTAATGCAGGGCAGATAAACGATAGCCATCGCTTGAAAGCCATATGTGAAAAACAAAATGCTGGCAAACATAATCTGGATCAGTGAAAGAACAATACCGCCTGAAACTGACCACGCGGTTTACAATGCCAAGTGCCGCTATTGTGTTGTCTCCATATGGTGCGGCAATTATGTTCGCAGCACTGAGGGGAAGACTTTGGAAAAGGTTGATGGCGAAGATTGAAACGCCGACCTTAAAGATTGGCTTGGCTAACCAGGATTTCAAGCGGACATTTTTGACGGAAAGCTTAAGGTAGCTTTTGTGCCTCAGATAATATGGCAGTAGGATCGCGACGCTGATGAACTGTCTGATCACGTCGGTCCAGGCCGATCCTGCAATACATGCGGTTCACTCTCCTATGCTCCATTACTTTTTCCGTTTTCCTCTACGCCTGACATCCTTACGAATTTCTTCAAAGCATGCTTCGTCTACGGTTCCTTTTTCCCGAAATGTCGATACGGCGGCACTCATTACTTTAAAATTCAATTCCGTTCCCGCGCTGTCCGCCAGATAGTCAACAGCTCTATCTGGGGCAATTCCAAACCGCCCCGCAGTCTGTACAGCGTCGATGTTTGCACCGAGAAAGATAAACTCCCAGCCGTATTTTGCCTTTTGCCGCTCAATCTGTGCTTTTATCTTATCGGATGAATATTCGCGGCTTGCGTTTTCCTCGCCGTCGGTAATAATTACGAACATCACCTTTTCAGCTCTATAGTCGTCGGCTGTGTTCTTTTGTGCATTGCCGATTTTATGAATCGTCCTGCCGATGGCATCAAGAAGCACTGTGGAGCCGCCCACCTGATACTCTTTCTCCGTGATTGGGTTGACAGCCCTAATATCAATGCGATCATGAAGCAACTCGTAGTTATTGTCAAATAACACCGTAGTAATGCGGCATTCACCCTCAACCGCCTTTTGCTTTTCAAGCATAGAATTATAGCCGCCGATCGTGTCTTTTTCCAAACCACTCATTGATCCGCTTTTGTCCAGTATAAAAACCAGCTCTGTTAATCCCTTTTTCATTGCTATGTCCTCCTTAAGTTTTGTTGATGACTTAAGGATAACAGCTCCAGCGGGGCGAGTGGTCACTTCGAAAGCGACAATTTTAATCGTTTTTGTTCTCGTTTACAATTATGTCGGTATCAATAATTACACAGTTTTCACTGCTAATCTCCATGATGCGGTTTTCTTTTTCTAAAATGAATCGTTTCTGATAAAACACGTCAGCGTAGTCTAATACCTTTTTCATTTGTGCTGCATCTATAAATGCACCAATTATTGCCGAAACAAAAGGAATTCCTTTTTTTATAACCTCTTTTGTAAGTTTCTTGCCAATTTGTTCAAACACCTCTCTGAACAGACTATTTTCAAGACCCTTTTGCCCAACTTTATCGAGTGCTTTTTGCGCAGCTTTATTCGCCAAAGCTCTCATTTGTGTCATCAAAAGAGGAATACCGCCTTTTGAAGCCATATCAGACCAAGTCTTTTGGGCCGTTTGTTTAATCATAGAAGCTTGACTCATTAGCATTATTTTACTAATTGTAGCTGTCAATTCGTTATTTACATCTTGCTGGGTTGGACTTAATGCTCTTGTAAAAACTTCGCTTGCAATCACTAATTCTTCAACGCTATTCTTTACATCGTAGCCGTAATACATTGCGATCGATTGTACGGCTCTAAAGTAAATAAATGTACTCAGGACTAAGTTGAAAGGTATTCCTGCAAAGCCAAAAAAGCCTGTTGCGCCGCCCTCTGCAAAAGCAATAAAGAAGTCTTGAGTTTTATATGAGGATACAAGTTTTGATATATTGTAGCTACGTGCAAAGCAAATGTCCTCAAAGTCAGAAATAGAGATATTTGGTGTTACTTTATTTACTTTTGATATGATTGCCTGTTCGCTAATTGAAGTTTTAGCAGCCATCTCTTCAACGTACTTAAATCCTTTAGTAATCAGTTCAAGAGCCTGTCGGTATATTTCCTGTTCTGATATAGCTGAGGATACGCCGCTCCCTAAAGATTTAACTTTGCTGGGGATAATTTCTTCAACTTTCGAGCCGACCTCTTTCAATGTTTTTGATACTTTGCTCGGCTCAATTAGTTTATTATAACGCTCCGTCAGTGTATCGAGGGCGTTCGCCTCTTTGGTATCAATGATTGGTTTAGGAATAGGAATATTTTCTTTCATTTCATCAGCCTCCCAGCAGCGGCTGGTCGTATTCGAACAGCACTTCGTTTATCTTAAAAACATCATACTTGCCGTTTGTGATAAAATACTCCACAATCACGTCAAACTTAACAGCGTGAGAAAGTGCATATCCCGCACGCTTCAAGAGGTCATCGGTTTCGTCAAGTGATAACTCCAGCGCCACGGCAAGGGCAATTGCTGTGCGCTTGCTCGGCATATAGCCTTTGTTGCTCCGAATTTTAGAGAACAGCTTACGGTCAAGGTTGGCCCGTTTATAAACTTCCACATCCGTCTTACCTTTGGCATCAATCAAGCGTAGCAACGTCTTTGAGAACGGCTCATCAAGGTTGCCGACCAAATCATCAAGTGGGGCGGGTGCGCCAACGGATGGAGCAAGCATCTCTTTTAAAAAAGGCCCGTTGTACTTACTGGCGCTTTCATCGGCCTCATCTAAGGCTTCCTGCTCCACATCAAGCAGTTCCCGGCTTTGAGTTTGGTGCGGATGCGTATCGGCGTAATGCTCGTCAATATAGCTGTCTACCGCACCAAGTAGTTCACGGCTTATGTTAAATGCCGATTTATCAAATACCACAAGAATCACATCAATGTCATGGTCAGATAGAAATTCCTGAATAGCCGAGGTAGCTACTTTTAGTGCTTTATCCTTTGGATAGCCATATATGCCGCTTGAAATTAATGGGAAGGCTATGCTTTCACAATTGTTTTCAACAGCTCGTTTCAGCGAATTCGTGTATGCGGCACGGAGATCTTTCTCATTCTTTGCCTCATTCCAATGTCGATAAACCGGCCCCGCCGCGTGAATGACAAACTTCGCCGAAAGATTAAACCCCGGTGTGATAACGGCGTCACCAGTCTTTATTGGTGCGAGTTTATCGCAGGCAGATTGAAGCTGCGTTGTTCCCGCCGCTTTAAATATCGCTCCGCAGACCCCGCCGCCCATTCGCAATTCGGTGTTAGCTGCGTTGACGATGGCGTCAACTTTCAGCTTTGTTATATCTTGACGGACAATAGTAAACGGCATTAACACACCTCCTCTTTTGTCATCAGCAATTATTCATCTACTGCTTTAATTTCGCTGAATTATATAATGCCTTTACTTTTGAAGATGGGTAATACTGTTGGCAAGATATTCATCTACAGCAATTGAACCAGAGAGTTCTTTAATCAACTGATTGCCGAGAGAGAAATCTGACACCATAGCACATAATTTAATTAATTCTACGGCACAGTTAGAATTTTTGCTCGCCAAAGAATACGCCTTTTTCATTTCATGATAAGCCAATGTAATAAGTCCGCTATCCCTCAGAGCATCAGCTCTATTAAAAAGCGTATCATAATTCAAATCCATTTTGCAAAGTGCATTTGCCGCCCACACTCCCCGAAACCCAGCCTCATTGACAGCGATGGCATATAACTCCATATATGCAAGCTGCGTATATGGTGCGGCTATCTCTGTTGCAAAAGGAGCCATTCCTAACTCATAAAACCCCTCGCAATATGAGTTTACATATTTTAAATCTTCTTGTATTACATCTGATCTAATATCATATATGATAAACTTGTCAGCCTCTAAAGAAACAGGAAACGCTTTTTTCCCAATAGCATAAGTACATGTTGTATCAAAAAGAATTTTTACATTATCCCTCAAAGTCCAAATCCTATAAGAAAAGTCAAGCCCTCCGAAATCGCCATGAAGTATCTGCTTTTGAACCTTAAAGAATTCTGCATTTTCCGCCCAAGCAACAATATGGTATTTTTCTCCGTTGTCTACCAGAAAGATTGTTAAGTTGGTTTTTGAAACATTTGAAATTCGTGCTTCTGTGTCAATATAGATGTTCCCATCATAAAAAGTAAAGGCGTTTTGAAAATCTTCCAGATAAGGAATGATAACAAAAACCACCTCGTTTTTATCTTTTGAATAATCGGCTGTTATTTTGTCATATTTCAAGTTAAGTGAATAATCGCTAAGGTATTCATCCAGTTCTTTTGCATATGTCTTGTAATTAGGAAATCTATTGGCCCTCAGCATAAATTTGCGGTCATGCTCTGCAAAATCCTGGTGCAAGCTTTCGTGATAAACGACGGATGCCAAAGCTTCATAAGAAATGTCATTACTATTTAATGCCCGGCTGATAGTAATCTGATTATTATATAAATCGTATTTGCCATTGATGGCTGTCCAGTGTTCATCAGACCATAATATATTGGGGCGCGGTAAAGTCGTTGATGCATAGTACTTTGTGCGTACTTCATCAAGTATTTTATCTAAGTCGTACATCGTGTTTGCTCCTGTTAATCATTTTTCTATTACCCAAAACTTTCTTTCGCTTCCAAATGCGCCTTTATCACGTGGCTCAAAGCCCAATGTTTCGCAGTATCTTGCATATTCCTTATTTAAGATAGAATTAATCGAAGGTTTGGCACCCAAAATTTTTGATATAGCCGGATTAGTCTCTTTCCCGTCTTTTTCCACGTTGTTCAAATGAGCGTCCATTGAATTGTCAGCGTAACCAATGAATCTACTGGGATAAAATCTATAAACGCTGGAATCTTCCATCGCAACAAAGCAAGTTCCGTTTTTGATTAAGTTAAGGGCAAAATCATATTCCGGATCAACTTGAGAATTGAGGTATCCATCTAAAGTTTGGATGTTCGTGATTAATTCATTTAAATTAGAAACGGTTTTCATAATTAATTAGCGCTCCTTTTCTTTGTTTTACAACAATTTTTCAATACTTCTCTTTCCCAAAAAAGTGAACTTAAAACCGATTTTTGTTATGTAATTTCAAATTTTAACTTTTTGTTCAAAGAAGGCGAATTTTCATTCTTTTCACGATAGGCCCAAAGGATTTTATCAATTTTCCTTGGCGTCCATGTGCCAGTCTGGAATATTCGATTCAATTCGTCTGCCTTTGCGCGCAATACCTGTTCAATCATTACGCCATCTGCAAGCGTCAACGCCTCCGGGCGCATCCGAACAAGATTTTCAAGTTCATTTAACTCATCAATACGCAGCAAGGACTTCACTACAAATTGGTCAACCGTTCCAAAATAATCAGGGAATAAAACTGAAAGCAATCCTGACGCTCCGGCGATACCCAAACCTCGAATCCTGCTTGCGATCTCAAGTCCAGTACGAATTTGTGTTTTATCAAAAGAAAACAATTCGTTCTGAATCTCAGCCAGTGTTGTGATGTCAGTCAAATGCCTTTTTAACTGTGCGCGGGTGGTGGCAAGCCGATTTTTGGCAGTATATTTCCAGACAAAGTAAGTATCGTGGAGAAAGAGATAAAATGTCTCAACATTCATTTGTTTTATATCATCTGGATTTAATACTTCAAGCGACTTTTCTAGACTTCTATTGGCGTTAGAAACCTGATTCCAATAACAATTTTCGGCAATCAGCCAATCGTCTTGGCAGGTAGAATGCCACAGCTCTTCAATTTTCAAATCCATCGTCTATCCCCCAAGTTCTTTTCTCACAAACTATCCTTGCAGTTCCTTTTTTAATCTATCAATTATTAAAGTTTCACGGGCTTCTAAAAATTCCGGGAAGTTTGTAAACGCAAGATCAACACCGTCGGGTATCAGATGTTTCTGCCGATAGGCAGTCTTTGCCTCTTCTGTAGGCAGGTTATCCTCAAACCACTTCTTAAAATCTTTATTGGTTTTTGATGTGTTGTCCAGCCCCTCAAGTAATTGAAGGTTTCCTATGTAATTGAAGTTCTCCAAGAAATCTGAAATTCTATCCGAAGGAACTCCCATCTTACGAAGCTTGCGCTCTGTGAACTCTGCTTTTGGGAAAATGTGATCCATATGAAACAAATTGTGCAAGTCTGCCCAAGGGTAGAGAACCGACATCACTGTCAGCGTATCACCTTGTCCATATTTGAGATACAGCAGATTTTCAATGTCAGCATCCGTGAATTCATGTGTTCTGTTTGTTCCCTTAAACCGCTCAATAATTTGTTTAAGTGGAAAGATCGAACCATCACTTTTAGCGATTATCTCCCGAATAGGGCGCAGGACACCATCAGGCTGGGAACTGAACACACGCTTCAGCATGGCGCTTACAAGCCATTTTTTAATTGTCCTAACGTTTTCAGCATTTTTGGGTGATGCCGCAAAATTTGAAGGCAAGCCTATGTGTTTAATATAATAGGCGATAGGTATGAACAGGTTATTTGATGTCAGGTTATCTCTGTTAAAACCCAGTCTGGCAGCAAGGGTCACCGCTTCTCGCAGGGCAGCCATAATATTTGACCATTCCGACTGTATCTTCATCATATTAGTGTGATTGAAGTTATCAATTTTGAATGCTATGTCAGGGAAATCACACAGGACTAAACAGGCTTTGAGTATAAAATCTTTATTGACATTGAATCCTCTGCCGATTGCGTTTATTTCGTCAACGGCACTATGAATTTCCTCACGAGCATCCAGGTCATCCCATTGTGCAGAAGCAATGGAAAGGAGAAGGTCGGAGTAACTGAGTGGTGTTCCACCGCTGTTTACACGAATAAAGATATTGAGGACTTTGTCCAGTTTATCGCTCTTTTCAAGATAATAGCTGATCGTTCCATCGGCGTGAATTGCTTGCCACAGTTTACTAAGTGTTTCGGTGGCAAATTCTGCTTTCTCCTCATCATATGAGCCTTGTCCGATTTTAACAAGATAGCTGTTGACTTTTTGGAGGTACTTCATCGCATCGGACAGTTTATCAAAACTCAATATATCCCCAACGAAAAACCAGTAGTGGCTATCGTCATTTTTGCACTCATCAGAAGTAAGAAATGCAAAATCATAAAACCAGTCATCGTCATCCGATTTTTTCAGTAAGTTCAGATAAAGCTTTCTTATAGGGTAGGCTTTCGGATTGTCATACCGCATATACGGTTTTTTATAGGCGTATGTCCCCATTAATCCTAAATACAGCGATGTCAAGCGTTGCTGGCCATCAAGAATAGCAGTGACGGTCTCGTTGCCGATAATACTTGCTTTCGGATTGTGCCGACCATCCTTTTCCTGTTCGTGATAATTCCGAAGAAATTCATAAAAAACAAATTCCTTCACGTTAGCAGGGCTAACCTCCCAAAACAGAAAGGAACCAATGGGATAGCCAAGCATCAGGCTGTCAAACAGCTGGGTTATTTGGTCTACATCCCAGACAAATTCACGTTGAATAGACGGCAGCAAATATTTTTTGCTATGTATATTGGAAATTGTTTCCTTGATTGTTAGTGCAGTTTGAAAAGCCATAAAGTACCTCCAAATCTTTTTATTCGTATTGTTATTATCTGTCAATCGGCGTCTTGGCCAATGAAATTACTGTGTCGCGCAACTCGGTAAAAGAACACTTTTTAACACCAAGGGCCAATAACGTATTTAACCCTATTGATTTTTGATTGCTAACGGCAGTGTCCAGAGCTTCTGTAGCAATGGGGTAAAAATCCCACTGTGCTAAGTCAAGCGGGTTTACCAACTTCTGTTCTTTGCAGTTTTGAACGCAAAACACATAAACGTCCGCTTGGCGCATAGCAATTTCCGCATAAGTATTCGTAACCGAATCCCAAGCCAGAGTTTCACGGATGCCAAAACGAATATGGGATATCCTCTTTTGCGCCCAACTCTGCAAATAGGCTGAGGTTTTCACTTCGATTTTTATACCTTCTGGTGTCAACACGTCAAAAGCTCTCCAGCCTTCGCTAACACCATTGGCACAGTGCATCGCCAGAGAAACAATGTACTCGGCGAGTTTGCCACGCTCCGTATTTCCCATCAGGTTGGAGTATGCCCATCTCCAAAAGTCTACAAGATGAGCGGAGCAGCAGCCGTTAAGGAAACACTCGTCACCATGCTTTTTTTCCACGGCCAGCTCCGGATATTGATATTCACAATTAGCCACGATGTTTCCTCCTTCTTGAAGTCTATTCCTCTGTTTGTGCATCCTCATTAAAGATTCTATCGAGTTCGGCATTAGATGTCACACCGCGAACCCTATTTCTGACACTCAGTTTTCCCATATCCAAGCGATAGAAGTGATCTCGCTTGTCCGCTCCTTTTACCTTGCGGATTAATTGAATACGTCCGAAATGCTCTCCGTGCTTCTCTGCAAACTTGGCCAATCCGACGGCTTTTGGATAATTATCCTTACGGCTTGAGTCATGCGGTTCAAGTACATCAAAAACATATCCATGCGCATCAGCTCGGACAACAATCAGGTCAGGGAACATCGAAGTTACCACTCCGTCCACTTCGTATGGAATTTCCAATGACCACCTTTTACGGTCAAGGTTGCGGAGCCACGCTACAGCACCCTTTTCATCCTTCATTTCTTCCCTGATAACACCAAGCTCCCAGTCATTCAGGCTTACCTTGAATTCACCACCATCAGAAGGGATGTAGAGGTGTTTTTCCAGAATTACAGCATCTTCGCCAATCAAAAAATCAATGGTTGGGGGCAGCTCCCAGTCAAGCGCAATTGGGGTCGTTGATGATAGAGCCAGCTTTTTATAAGCATCTCTACGATCCTCTTTCAATTTTCGGAATGCTGTTTTATTCATGTCATATAATTCATTGAACAGCTTGTCTGCAAACGATTCAAGCCGCTCCATGGCTGCATTATCGTTTGTCAACACAATGATTTCTGTTTTTACATCCTTAAAATCACGGACAGCGTGACGGACCCAATATTCCTTGTGCAGACCCTCACCGAGCACTTTTCCTGCCCGTTCAAAGAGGTTGTTGATATCAAATTCTGAGAGCTCCACAATTTCTGATATGTTGTCTGTTGTCCCTTCTGCGCTGCTGCCGTAATCTATGGTAAGCGTTCGCAGCGCCAAGCCTGTAACAGCTTTAGATATCTCCTCAAATTTGCCGCTTTTCTTCAATGCGGCTATTTCCGACTCAAACTCATCAAGTACCTTTTTCAGTGTGCTTTTTCGCGCTTCAGGCGCAATCATGTCTTGCGTTAGCGCACGGGCAAGCGCAATCAGTCTACGGAGTGCGGGTTGTTTCCGTGCGGAATCTATGCGATAAGTAATTAAATTCATATCGCCAAATACATCGGCAAATGCAGGATCACGTTTCAGGGTGATAAGCTCCTTATGCGATCCGGTTTCAGCAGGAACAATTGCCTCACTGTCGCGCAATGCCTGCTCCACCATTTTGACTGTTTTTTCATCAAAAAAAGGAAGAAATAGACCTACATTGTTCAGTTCGGCATCAGACTCCACACGACGGGCAAGCGGGGTACGTATCATACGTCCGAGCAATTGGGCGATATAAGTATAATCGTTTGCGTGCCGGAACGACATCATTGTTTCGGCACGGGGGCAGTCCCAGCCAGTGGAAAGATTCATTTTAAAGAACACAACGAGAGCCTTTTCATCTTCTTCAATGCGGGAAGCATCCACCCTGCGTATATCCAGCCCATGCCTTTTAATGGTTTCATGTTTATCAAATGTATGAACAACTTCTCCGGCTTGAAGTCTGCGCCCGATAGCGTCTTCAAGTATAGAGATACAGGAATCCAAATCTGTTTGAGTGATTTCACGTTCATTTCCGTCCTCAACCTGAATGACAAGAACAGGACGGACCGGTTTCTTAATTTCCTCGCGGTCACAATAAGACTGCCACCGTTCACATTTCTTCTTCCAATTGGCAACCGCTTCCTTAAACATCGTCATATCGGCACCGATTGCAATGTCAGGGAAGTGAATAATAACTCTGTCTTTCAAAAGGCCGGATTCTCGCACATCTTCCGGGGGAACGACAACTTTTTGTATAGTAGATGTTGTATCGGCCACAAGCTTTTGAAACCGTTGAGGTGTAGCGGTCACTCCGATAATAAGCGGCATAACAGGGAGAGTATCTTCTTTACTGCCCTTAACAAATTTCTGCATGATAGATTGCGCTTTGTTTTCGGCCTGTGAGGAAGTAAATGTTCCTCTGTGCGCTTCATCGATTACGACATAAAAGGACTTGGGCTGACGCTCCGCAGTATTTGCAATTGTTTCCCAAATCGTGTATTCACGCAAATTGGATTTTTGCGTGAGCAGCTTGTCCGAACCGAGCTTCTGTGTGTTCAGAAAATAGATGCCGCCGGGGGAAAAATACTCTGCATCGAAAGTCGAGTCAATTACTCGAATGTCCCTTGCGCGAAATTTTTCCGATTTGCTTTCAATTTTCAAACGTGTCTGCTCATTGAGTTCCGGCATATCCGAAAGCCAAACGAAAACAGAATCCGGCTCCGCTACTCCATAGGCATGGCCGAAGATAATGTCTTCAAATAAAGCGGTCATAATAATTGTCTTACCGGCACCTGTGGGAGCAGTAAACGAAATGACCTGAGGATCTTTTTCACTCCAATAGGCATGTGCTTTTTTTATCTTCTCGTGCAAGTCGGCAAGTGCCGATTCTTGAAACGGAAATAACGTTGCTCTCATAGATTATTCCTCCTGCTCCCGATTACGAAATTATCAATATAGTCGCGGTATAGCTGATAAGTTTGCTCGATTCCAATACCATCCGACATCTCTCTGAACGCTTCCTCGGAGTTTGTAACAAAATATACCGTACCAATATTTTTCGTCTCCAGCAAAGCCTCGGCAAATTTGCCGTAGCAGTCTTCGTCAAGGAGAACTGCAAAAGAATTCTGCGGCAAAATCAACATATTCGGCAGTTCCGCACTGTCCAGCTCGGGGCGTTTGCCGATCGCTCCGGCTTTCAGCCATAGCAGGGGAAGAATCTCGGCAAATTGCTGACCGAGCGACACGCTGTTTTTATCAAGAAAGCCAAGCTTGAAGTATTCTGCATTAGCGGCGAAACCTTCGCTCATCGGGCGCTTCAGCGGTTCGGTTACCGTGACCGTACCGAGAAGATCCACGACCTTTTGTCTGATGTTATTATATGTTCGGCTGTCTTTTGGCACGATATAGAAATCGGTTATATGCTCCCGATCCTCAAGGGCATTGAGCCATTCATCAGCAGCGTCAGGGTCAAACAACACGGATGCTGTATGCTTTTCTGATACAATGAAGCGGCTGTCTGCTTTCACAAGAGACTGCGGCAGCTTATCCTTACCGATGAGAGCAACAATCTGCTTTTTCGCAGCAGGGGTAAGCGATGCCGGGCTTTCAACAAAGCCCATCTGATAAAACGAGCGATTGACTTCTTTTGTCGTTGTTTGGTTTGTAAAATATTCGCCTGAAAGCACCGTGCCATCAGCCCGTTTGCCGAGGATGCTGTACTCCGTGCGCGGCCAAGTAACCGAACGGCAAATGCCGTGCTTTTCCCATTCGGGGTCACCCGGCTGGTATCCCCGTTCAGTTAACAGTTGTGCTTCGGCTTCAGAGACTTCGTTGTTTGTTACAAGGATGCATCGCCGTTTTCCATTGTCCTCAGCATTCAGCAAATTAACAGCATGAAGAGTCGTTCCACTACCGGCAAAAAAGTCAACAATAAGAGCGGTAGGCTTGTTTTTCATAACTGCAGAAATGGCATCCTTTGTAGAATAAAGAGACTTCGGGAACGAAAACGCTCGTGATTGTCCAATTAACGCTGATACCATGTCTGAACCATATGCACCCGCATCGTGAGTGGTACGATGCCATACGGTTTTTATTACTCGTGTGTCATCGTTAACATATTCAATTTCCACAACACCTGTAATGGGATTCCGAGCAACAATTCTTATACCACCGCGCTCAATTTGAAGCTGATTAGGTTGGCTGATGTAAGAAATACCCCATGTCTCTCTTTGCATGTCAAATTTCCCACATGCCACATATCCCTTTTTAATCAGATCATTCAGTGTTTCACTGCCCACACTCCACCGGCCATATGACCCATCGCGTCTGATAGGCCATGCAACATCATATCCATCGATCTTATCTCCAAGTACAGGATTCTGGGAAATGGGTAGATAATGCCCAGCACGAATAATCATCTGTTTTTCAGCATCGATTAAAACAGGATAGAACATACTCTCCCTATCAGTTCTCAGTGCGTCTGTTCCGGAACGAAGAAGCCCTTTCCATCGAGGCTTTCGATTAGGATTAGGTATATTAAGCAAATTATCTTTGCTGTCTGCAACAAATGCGTTCTTAGCAAAGCAAAAGATAGCATACTCCTCTACACGGGAAAAACGGCCTTGAGTTACACCTTTGGGATTCGTGACTGCGGTTATCATTTGAACAAAAAATTCTGGAAAGATATCCTCAAGCATCGTCCGTAGATGGTGAACCTCATGTTCGTCAATTGTAACAATAAGAACGCCTGTATTTGGATTAAGAATACGCTTCGCCAATCGTAAACGCTTTTTCATCATCGAAAGCCATTTGCTATGGCGCCATGCATCGGCGGAGTCCACATAGTCGTTATTATATTTCCAATCCCTTGCCCCGGTGTTGTAGGGCGGGTCTATGTATATGCAATCCACTTGTCCCTCGTAAAGATACTCCAAGAGTTGGAGGGCGTGGTAGTTATCCGCTTCAATAATCGTGTGCCAGAGGCTGTCATTCGGCGCATTTTCCACTTTAGCAATGGGTTCGAGAGAAGGGAAAATAGGATCGCCAAACTGTGCCACAGCAACCAGATCGCATAAAGGTATGGTTGTTATTTCTGACGATACCTTATCCTCACAGACGGCAGTTTTGCCGTCAATTTTTTTTACTATGTAAATTTGGTTTAGTTTGCCTGTCTTGCGTGCAACGGTCGAATCGCACCTTATGGGTACGCCATAGAGCGGAGTACATTCAGGGACGTGTTCCTCAAATACCAGACCGAACTTTTTATTTTTACTGATGCGGGTTACTTCCTCCGTCAGCCGTTCGCGCAGCATTGGATCAGTAATTTGCTGTAATAGGTCTTTAATAGCCGCCATGTGCTTTTATCTCCTTATTCTTTATCGTTTCGCTGTTCTGTTTTCGCCTTATCCTCGGCATCTGCTCTGGGTATGGGCTCCGTCTCTGGCACAGCATTTTGCCGACTCCAAGACATACCAAACAATTCATTGCCCACGGACAGGCGGAGAACTGACGCCTTATCAACGATTTTGTATGTATTTGGTGTATAAGTATCTGCCTTATCAAATGCGATGAACACTTGCTTGCCGTTTTCACCGCTTTTCTGATACAAACCAAGTATCTTTTCAAAATCCGCATCCTCTATGCGCTTAACGATGCTTGAATCATGAATCAGAACAGGGAGCGGAGTTAAAGCAAGCATACTCAGATCGTACACTACCAGACTCTTAAACGCTGTTCCTTCACTCTTATCATCGGGGGTTTCAAACTCAAAGGTCTTGTCCGGTTTTAGCGTCAATTCTGGTGCAGTTCTGTCACCGCCGGTAATAATATCATTAATTCGCTGCATTTCAGCGTTCACTTCATCCTGAGCAGCGGCGAGAGCTTCTTCCTGCCGTTTGCGGAGATTCGCCAGCAGATGTTCAATCTCCTTGCGCTTTTCCATTTGCTCCATTTCGCCTTGCAGCGCTTCATTCTCTTCAACCAGTTTTTCTATTTCCCGTGACACACGGGCGTACTGAGTAAGAATGGATTGCGAGAGCGATTTGGCGACTCCTGAACCCTCGATTTGCTTCTCATAGTTTGCAATATCGGCATCTATGTATTCAATTTGCGGCGTCAGCCGTGCAATTTCTTCCTCAATGTCAGCGCGAAGAAAACCGTTGATCTTAGCATGGAAAGCTTCAACATCAGTAAAAGCATCAATTTTAGCATCAGGGAAAAAATGGAGCAGCGCCGAAAAGTCTTTTTTTAGCGCTCCGTCATTACCAGGCATATTGTTGCGGACTGCATTAAGCTGGGATATCAAACGACTCTTCCGGCGGCTCAGTTTACCTAACTCACTCTTAATTTCAGCAAGCCGCTCCGCTTGCTGTGGATCAATACCCAAAGCGCGCAGGTTGGCCTCTTCATTTTGTCTGCACAGCCTCTCCCTGCGTTTTTCCAGACTTTCTATTTTTTCCTTATTCTCGCCAATATCAGCCGTGATATCCGATATGGAACGTTCCGCTTGTTTGCTTGGCTTGATGCCATAGCTTTCTTCGGCGGTTTTCAGATTCTGGATGGCTTCAAACTTATCCAATAATTTCATAAGGTACTCTACAGCCGTTGCCATTGATTCGCGCTCGCTTTGCAGAGGCTTGTGTTCGTTATGACTTCCATGGCCGTAAATACGGAAGAATCTTTCTACAATTTCATCGAAAGTAATACCCCTCAGGAGTATTCTATACTCATGGAACAGCCATTTGCGATAGTTCGGCACACTCATTTCCTCAATGACATGGAACTGGCTGTCGCAGCGATTCACCACGGACGGGCGGCTTGTGCTTCGAGAAAAAAAGTAGGGAAAATCATCAAATTCAAAGATAAAGTTTATCGTGTGGTGATCAATATAAGTGATCACATCCTTTGCGGATTTCGGGTAGTTATCCCCTCCAAATACAAAATCCAGTATCAGCAGAAAAGTGGACTTGCCAATAGCGTTGCTGCCATCCGAACTGCCAAGGATGACGTTAAGCCCAGGTCGGAAATCTTCCGGCTGAGTTTTAAACTTATCGCATGTTATCCGCTTTAACATAGTGGAGTACCTCCGTCCCGTCAGGTATTTCTATTTGCCCAAGTTTATACAAACAATCAAGGGCATCAAGAAATATGCTTATTTCTGATACTTTTGTCCGTGTCGCTTCGAGCAGTTCATGCGGGGTCATATCCCGCTCCTCTAATTTCTCCAAGATAGGCGCGAAAAGAGCAATGACGCTATCGGAGAAGGAATTAACTTTGCTTGGTATTTTCATTGAACAAATCACACCTTTTCACTAAATATCCAACAATGATCTCACAGGCATCTCTATGTCTCTGTCCAACTTGTGAAAATAGTTTTTCAACTAAGAGATCCGCTATGTATTCCTGTGGATCGATAATATCTGATTTTTTCTGTATTCCACTCTCGAGCAGCTTATAAGCGGATTTCATTAACTCCCCAAACATATTCGTGTCAAATCCGATTTCCTGTTCAAGACGGGAGCAAGTGTTTTTTACAGTTTTATATAAGCGAGCCATACTCGCATTAATCTTGTCCTTCAGGAAAGGTTCGTGAATCTTACGCTCAATCTCAACCAAATCCTTGATATCTGTTGGTTCCAGTCCTTGCGCATTCTTTGTCTTATGAACTTCGCGCAGAACAGTCTCTATTTCATCCTGAAACTTAATACCGGATATTCTGTCAAGAAATGCCTGAATATCCGCACAACGGTGTTTTTTTTCAAGCAACTCTGCTATTTCATCAGATGACATCACCGGAACAAGAGGAGCACATTCGTTTGTACATAATGCTACCGCATTTTCATAGCTGTCCGCTTCATCTGGTGACTGCTTCAAATAGACAATTTCACAGTTTTTAACCGGAATCTTCCCTCGCTTGGGAATTCCAAGATAACCACCGCAATATAAACACTTTCCATTAGCTTCTGACAGCAGAGTAACAAGCAGGGAATCGTCCTGCTTTGATGGCTGAGGTAGTTGCTTGATTTTGTCTATAACATACTCTGCGACACCTTCGGCGAATTCTGTATCGGTCTTTCCGTTTCTATGATCATAAGTGCGGACCCGATCTGACACATTATCCTCAAGGAGCGTTATTTCTTCAATCCGAGATGTGAAGGAAAGAACATACTCTTGTGTAACAGATCGAATCGTCTTTTTACCGCTTCGGTTCGTAGTGTTTGTGACAACATATAAAAAGACTCCGGCCAAAAACGAATGAAAACAGAATTCGGTTTGTGATGCCAATTCTTTTTTGGTTATGCCATTGACCAGCTCGACTTTCGTATCATCGTAAATACCATGTATTTTCTTCCCATCTTTTTCAGGAAGATCATTACCAATCATGTCTTTAAGTGTCAGGATTATCTGCTTGGATAAATTACTGTCCAACAGTTTGATGACATTGTTCTTAAAGTAGCTGGCTACTTCTTGTGGAACGGCGCTGCGGGCTGGCCCAGTAATATCTTTTGAGAGATTTTGTTCACACCGCAATAATTTTGATGTGGCATCTTCTCTGACACGATCTGCATTTTCCTGCCCTGAAAATGTAAACTCATAATTGGGGGCAACAGAATGAAGAAGTGCTTCGCACAACTGCTTATTATCAATATTAACTGCCTTGCACGGAACAAGAATCGCTAAATATGAGCCAAAACATAACCTCATGCCGAAACCCTCCATTCAAACTGAACTGTATCCTATTTATTTTCTTCATCAATATAATCGACGATATCTCCAATATTACATCTGAGAGCCTTACATATGCGCGCCAAAACGTCCATGCTGACCGGCAGTTCTTTGCCTAACTTTGCCATAGTAGTTGTAGTTAAGCCCGTCATAGCCATCAAATCTTTTTTCATCATTTTTCTATCTATCAGTATTTTCCATAGCTTATTGTAGCTGAACGCCATAATATCTCCTCCAAAGAGCTTTGCCCTCAAATAGCCTATTTGGAATATTTTATCACGTTTTGAGACTGATATCAAGGTTAACTTGATTAACGCTGATATTGGCTTTGCATATTTAGACTTCATGCATGAACTTGGTACAATATTAAAAATTCGCTACTCACACGCTACTGGAAAGCTATTCCCACACCTCCAAGCTTGTCCCATAAATTAGTATGCTGTTATTGCGTAAGGCGATAACAGCTTTTGCTTTATATGCCTGAACACTCAAAAATCAGTCGAGGGGAGGGAAGTATTTCTATGACCGAAGTAAGAAACCTGAATAAAAAACGCATCGGCGATATGAGCAGCGATCAACGTCTGTTTGAAATTCAAATAAAAGATTGCGTTACTCGCATCACCGTAAATACCGATGGCACATTGAACATAACGCATGATCGTGTAAAACCTGTAGCATAACCGTACCTCAGTAACAAAAATGAAATCCGCCAGAACGCAAGACGGCAGTGCGGAACTTCCTGCAAAGGAGGTTCTCCTGCCGTCTTGTTTCGTTTATGCGGATTCAACGGTTCCGGCGGATTTCAAAAATTTGAAATTCAAAGGAGCAAATTTTATGAAAAGCATCAAAAGAGATACTCAGCGTCAGAGGGAGAGCAAGAAAAAATACCAAATCAAAGTGCAGGGTCAGCTTGTGCCGGTCAGCGAAGAAGTCTATTTTACCTATCACCGCATGAAGCGTCGTGAAACCTATCTGGAGGAAAGGGATACGGCAAACGGCGTCTTTTATTACAGTGCCATGGATACGGCGGAAACTACAGGTGAGGATGGTATTCCAGACCTTGTCTCTCCCCGTGTGGAGGATGTGGTCATGGACAAGCTCATAACGGAAAAGCTCCACAGGTGCCTCGCACAGCTTTCTAAGGAGGAACAGGCTTTAATCTTTGCCCTGTACTTTCAAGGAAAATCTCAGTCGGAATTGGAGCGGGAAACCGGTATCAAGCAACAAACTATCAGCTACCGTGAACGACAGATTCGGCTGAAGCTCAAAAAAATGATAGAAAAGTAAAAATATTTTTTGTAGACCCCCTCACGAAATCGGCTTAGTAGTGAGGGGGTTTTTCTATTCACCCTCACTGCTCTTTGAAAATTTCATATCCGACGACCTGAATACGTTAGCTGACGGCCCCAAAAAAGGGAAAGCGACCCCGGAGGATGCGCCAAGACCACCTGTAGGCAGGCAGTAAGAAAACGAAAGCACTTATTTTCTGTTCGTTGTTTCTTTCTGCTCCTATCAAAGACGGCCAAATAAGGTGCAAAGCGGTACCCATCCGTCCGAAAAGCAGGCTGTGGCAGCCTGTTTCGCAATGACCCCGTCAGCCTATATTGATACTTCTGTCCAGTCACAGCCCCCCTTGGCAGGGGGATCACGCAATGAGGGCAGCCAGCGGAGATCCCGGTGGAGGTGAGATTCCTATGATGCGGTGAAGCCAACCGCAGTTCAGGCCGTCGCCTTTTGAGCTCTTATACACCAGAGCTCTGTGTGCTTGGGGAATAGTGTTGAATTAAGCACCGTTATTACAGAAAAAAGACTTAATGTCAGAAGCAATGGAGATCGCCCTGCCTGCAAAGGTTCTCACAGCAAAGCAGATCATACAGGGCGGTCTCTATTTTTGTGCCATTAAGAATACCGGCATAAGAAAAGAGGTGTGTATTTGAAACAGTTCCATAATACCATTTTACGAGGCGACATCTACTACGCAGATTTAAATCCAACGGTCGGCTCGGAACAAGGCGGTGTAAGGCCCCTTGTCATATTGCAAAACAATGTTGGAAACCGCTACAGTCCCACCGTGATTGCCGCCGCCATTACCGCGAAGCCGAAAAAGCCGCTCCCCACCCATGCAAGCATCGGTCATGCCTGCGGCCGCCTGAAGGAGTCCTTTGTGCTTCTGGAGCAGATACGCACCATCGACCGCAGCAGGCTTCGGGAATATGTCGGCAGGCTGGATGAACAGGAAATGCAAAAAATTGACGAGGCACTGGCAATCAGCGTCGGGCTGGCTCCGGCGCCTATTTTATCAGGGAGGGAAACGCCATGACAAACGCACAGGTATCCGATAATCTGATGTACGCTGCCGCCCTGCAGCAGCTCACACGGCTTGCAGCCGTCAAGGGCATGACCAACAAGGAGCTTGAACAGGTTAAAAAAGACTTGGAACGCAGGCTGCGCCCCACCATCATCGCGCCCTGCTGAGTCCCGGAATTGTTTTCTGAATATTATCAACTATTCAGTAGCTATATGCCGGGAGGTGTGGTAGTGTATGTCGTTGAAAGGAGGGAAAAAAGATGTATCAACCCAATTCAACATCGGCAGAACCGCCCAAAATCACATTGATACAGGCGAGAAAGCCGCAAATTGCAAAGCTCCGTGTGGCGGCATATGCCCGTGTGAGCAGCGACTCGGAGGATCAACAGAACTCCTACATCGCACAGGTGGATTATTACACCCGTCATATCGCCGCACAGGAGAGCTGGGAGCTGGCGGACATTTACGCAGACGAGGGCATTTCCGGTCTTGTGGCAAGCAAGCGGGATGAATTCAACCGCATGATTCAAGACTGCCGCGACGGAAAGATTGACCGCGTCCTCGTCAAATCCATATCCCGCTTTGCGAGAAACACCAAGGAATATATCCAGTATGTGCGGGAGCTTCTTCGGCTGGGCATCTCCATCCACTTTGAGAAAGAAAACATCGATACAGGCAAGATGACGTCGGAGCAGATCGCCACCATCTACGGCGCTTTTTCACAGATGGAGTCACAGAACCACTCAAACAATATGCGGATCAGCGTCCGCATCCGCATGGAAAAGGGCGACTACCTCTCGCCGTCCGAGCCTTACGGCTACCGACTGGAGGGGCGCACCCTGATGATTATCCCCGAACAGGCCGAGGTGGTGCGCCGCATTTATGCCGCTTATCTCAGCGGTCAGGGAAAGAGTGACATCGCAGACGATCTGAACAAGGCAGACGTCCCCCGCACCAAGGGGCGAACTGTCTGGCACCCAAGCACAGTGGCATACATCCTCACCAACATCGCCTACACCGGAAATATGCTCTGGCAAAAGAGCTTCGCCACCAACGAAATCCCGTTCCGGCAGGTGCGCAACAAGGGTGAAAAGCCAAAATATTTTGTAGAGAACTGCCATGAGGCGATTATTTCCAAGGAGGACTTTCAGCGGGTGCAGGCGCTGATGGAAAGCCGACGGAGGCAGACAAACGGAACGGTTTCCTCCGCACTGCTGGCAAAGAAAATCCGCTGTGAAGGCTGCGGAACCCTGTTCCGCAGAAAAATCGTCAATGAAAAGATCTACTGGACTTGCCGGAGGCATGACCGTGACAAAGACCTTTGCCCCACCTCACAGATACCGGAGGAACAGATTGTCACGGCAATCCTCCGCATGTACCACAAGCTGAAACGGCATCGCGCGCAAATCCTGTCCCCGGTCTTATCTCAGCTGACCGAGCTTCGGGAAAAGGAGCTTCGCTCCAACCGCAGAATCAATGATATCGACAAAGAAATCGCCCAGCTCACCGAGCAGAATCTCGTTCTTGTTCGACTCAAGTCGAAGGGATACGTAGATTCTGCTCTTTATTTATCCCAAACCAGCGAAATTGACTTTAAGCTCCGGGAGCTGCGCCGTCAACGCCGCCGCATCATGGAGGCCAACGGTGAGGACAGCCAAATCAAAGCCACCCAAGCCATGCTGGATTATCTGGAGGACAGCCCCGAATATCTGGAGGAACTCACGGAGGAAGTGTTTGAAACGCTGGTGGAGAGCATCACCATCTCTTCGGAAACGGCGATGAGTATAAGCCTTTACAACGGTCTGACGCTGAAAGAAACCATGGAAAGGACGGTGCGGTAATATGGCATGGCAGAGAAAAATCCCCTTTGGGTACACCATGAAAAAGGGAGAGATACAATGCAGCCCCAAAGAATCGGCGGCGGTCAAAGAGATTTTCAGGCTTTATGCGGACGGCATGGCCTACAGCAAAATTGCCGCTGAAATGATGCGCCGGGGGCTTCGTTACCACAGCCACACGACTGAATGGAACAAGCACATGGTTAAACGCATCCTTGAAAACGAACGCTATCTTGGGGAAAAGGAATATCCCCCCATCCTTGAGCCGGAAGCCTTTCTGCAGGCCCAGCTTGTCAGGGGAGAAAAGAATACCTATACACCCTGCCCGGACTACATCAAGCCCATCCGTGAAAAGGCGGTCTGCGGCGTGTGCGGTGGCAGGATGATCCGCGATACCAGAGCTGGGGGAAAGCCCCGCTGGTACTGCGAAAAGGAGGGCTGTACCAACCGCCGTTACATAGAGGACGAGGACATCCGCACAGCCCTATCCGAAAGGCTGGATGTGCTGGCGCAGACCCCGAACCTCTTAGAATGGTCCCTGCCGCAAAATACAAATGAGACGACGCTGGAGGCGGTACGCATCCAGAACGAGGTCATCCGGGAGCTGAACAAAGCGGAGCCGGGACCGGAGTACACCAAAATGCTGATACTGGCCTGTGCCGCAGAGCAATACAGCGGACTGCCTGATTCTATGCCTTATTATCAGATGCAGAGACTGAAGGAAAAAATCCTCACCCAATCTATCAATGCGGAACTTCTCAGAGAGCTTTTTACAACCGCAGTACAGGAAATCCAATTTACCGCCCACGACGGTCTCCGCTTGCAGCTCATCAACGGAAAATCCCTTGAAGCAGATGGAAAGGAGGATGCAAAGTGCCCGAAAGCGCAGTGAGAAAAGTCACGGTGATTCCCGCAGATCCCAAGCACAACCAAAAGGATATCCGCAAACAGCGCCTGCGGGTAGCGCCCTACTGCCGCGTTTCCACCAGCTCCGAGGAACAGCTCGACAGCTATCAGGCGCAGATTGAATATTACACCGAAAAAATCGCCGCCCAGCAGGAGTGGACCATGGTGGATATGTTTGCGGACGAGGGTAAAACCGCAACCTCTACCAAAAAGCGCAAGGATTTTCTGCGGATGATCAAAGCCTGCGAAAAGGGCAAGGTGGATCTGATTATCACCAAATCGGTGTCCCGGTTCTGCCGGAATACACTGGACGGTCTGGATTATGTCCGCAGGCTCAAGCGGATGGGCGTGGGTGTTTTCTTCGAGAAAGAAAATGTCAACACCCTCTACATGGACAATGAGATGATTCTCACCTTTATGATGAGTCAGGCACAGGCCGAAAGCGAGTCTATGAGCGGAAACATCCGCTGGGGACACCGCAAAAATTTCAAGGACGGCAAGGTTTACTTCCATTATGCTGGATTTTTAGGCTACCGCAGAGGCGAGAACAATCTGCCTGAAATCGACCCGGAGGAAGCGGAAATCGTCCGCAGGATTTTTTCACGGTATCTGATTGGGCACAGCGTAGCAAAAATCATCGCAGACCTTGAGGCAGATGGCATCAAAACGGCGCGGGGGCATAAAAAGTGGAATGACGGCGTGATACGGGGGATGCTTCGAAACGAAAAATATATGGGGGACGCTCTGCTCCAGAAAACCTACATCGCAGACCTTTTTACCCGCCAGACTAAGAAGAACACCGGTGAGCTTCCCAAATATTACGTGGAGAACAGCCATCCTGCCATCATCGACCGGCTGACCTTTCAGCGGGTGCAGGAGGAAATGGCACGGCGCTCCAGCCTGAAAAAAGTCAGCACAGCCGCCAAGACCGAGCTTGCCAAATACAGCGGCAAATATGTGCTGACCGAGCTGTTATCCTGCGGGAACTGCGGCAGCCCTTACCGCAGGGTGACATGGACCAGACCGGAAGGTAAAAAAATTGTCTGGCGGTGCATCAACCGTCTGGAGAATGGTAAGAAGTTCTGCAAGGACGCCCCCACGCTGGAGGAAAGCCGGATTCACACTGCGGTGGTCAGTGCCATGAACGAAATGTTCAGTCAAAAGAGCTTGAAAGCGATTCTGCAGGACAGCATCCGAACAGCCCTTTTGCCGGAGAACGGCGAAACCAGCCTCGCAGCCATCGACAGCAGGCTGTCCCAACTGCGGGAACAGCAGTACAGGCTTCTCCAGCTTGCTGCCGCCGTGGGAGCGGATTCCACCCAATACGACGAGGAACTGAAAAAGGTCAGCATGGAATTCTCCGCACTGGTGGCAAAACGGAGCGAGCTGGAGAAAAATAAGCAGGATACCGAACAGGCGGATGAACGGGCGGAGCAGCTGGCCGCCGAGCTGGAAGCGGTGGACACCGGCATCACCACATTCGATGAGGTCACGGTGCGGCAGCTGATCAGCGCCATCACTGTACTCAGTGAAGAAAAACTACTCATCCGCTTCAAGGACGGAACGGAGATTGAGCAGATCATATAAGGGCAACGGTAATCAGGTGCGGGGAAATATCCTGCACCTGATTTTCTATATCCCATAAGTAGCTGAACACAAATTCAAAGCATATCAGGAGGAATGAAAATGTTTTTCGATTACCAAAAAGCACAGCGGATGAAGGAGCGGTATCCCAGCGGAACCCGTATCCGCCTCGACAGTATGGACGATCCCTACGCCCCCATTGCGCCGGGTACGGAAGGGACGGTAGATTTTGTGGATGACATCGGCACGCTTCACTGCACCTTTGACAATGGGCGCACCCTCGGTGTCGTTCCCGGAGAGGACAGCTTCTCGGTGCTCTCGCGTCCAGCACCGTCTGAGCCGGAGGAAAGTCCCACTCCGCAGTTCGGCATGAGGATGGAATGAAAGGAGGATGCACCGTGAAACGGATTACGACAGATGAACTTCGCACCATGACAGACCGTGAAGGATTGATTCTTCAAGGCTGCGGCGGGGAGCTTTCAGAATGGGTAAACGGCATCAACGAGCTGCTGACGCAGGAAGGCATCCTGCAAAACGGCGATATCTTCAAGGATGTTTTCGCTTTTGAGCATGACGGCTGCACCAATCTGCTGTTTTCTATGGAAAATGTGGATTTGCATATGGGAAAGCTCGCCATATGGCGTTTGCAGTCACACAGTGCTTTCGGCGGCACTTGGCTGAGTGATTATCTTCCCAACCGGCTGGGCGTTCATATGGATGAAGCAACTGCACAACAGGACGGCGGCCTTGAAATGAAACAAAGCTACTAACAATCCCAAGCATTTCACCGGCGGAGCTTGCTCTGCCGGGTACATAAAAAAACAGGCTCCCACGGAGCCGGAAAGGAGAAGTCTATGAAAGCGTTGAAAAAGAACAGTGCCCTGTATCTGGAACAGATTGCCTCTGCGGTAGCTGAATGCTATGAAAAAGACGAGAAGCCCTGCAATTGGGCATTGCTGGAGCTTTATACACGGATTGGTCAATGCATCTGCTGTCAGGGTGAAAAAGCGTTTATCCCGCATTTGGCTGAAATGCTCGCCGACCGGTTTCCATCGCTGAAGGGCTTCTCCCTTCGCAATCTCCGCAGGATGCGTGATTTTTACCGCACTTATGAAAACAGCCCGACTCTTATGAGCAGGGCACAGTCCCTTGGCTGGACACAAAACGCCGTGATACTGGAGTGCTGCGAAACCGATGAGCAGCGTTCATTTTATATTGACCTTGCGGCGGAACGGAACCTTTCCAAGCTGTCGCTCATGAATGCCATTCAGGAGGATGCCTTTGCCGATACCCTCCATGTAGAAAATTGCTCCGAAAACGTGGAACCCAGCTGCGCCCCTGTAAGCGATAGCCGCATCGATGAAGCAGTAGACACCACCACATCAGTTGAAACGGCGTGTGAGCCGTTTGTGACAGCGTGTGAGCCTCCCCGCCAAGGGGATACTCTGCTCCGAGGCACTGGCAGTGGCTACAGTGAAATTCTCACAATAATTCCAACCGGCAAAAGAATGAAAAATATGCGAAAACAGTCCATTTCATGCTGGCAGGCTTACCCGTTTCTGGAGCGCTCCGCTTCGCCAAAACCATTGGCGCAGAAACAAATCATCCATTTAAAGCCGCCGCCCGATATGGTTCAACCGAAGAAGCTCCCGCCGCCTTTTATCAGAAAACAGGGCAGGAATTATCAATGGCAAGTACATCGACCGAAAACAGCCGCATAATTATTTGAACACGGCCATGAAGAGTCTGAGGATTTATGGCATCATAAAATTGGTCATTGCCTGCGGAGAATCTGATTTATTTTGAGAATTTGGCGCTCTCTTTGGAGAAAGATAAGAAATCTTTTTTCCACGGTGTCCACATAAGAATAGGTCAAAATAGATACAGGGCTGAAAAAGTCAGTATTTATGCGACCTGACGAGGGTTTTGAATTTTTTATTCAAAACCCTCGTTTTTCATAGATACACCTCGCTTTTTAATAAAGAAGCGAGGCTTTTTTATTTTAATTTACTTTTTTTGCTTCAAACTCTCTTTCATATACACTTTTAAACAAACTTGACAATTTACTTGTTATATAATAATATGAAGCTAACTTCACGAGAAGTTTGCTTCATATAAGGGGGAGGAGAGCATGATAACAAAGGTGAAAGACTTAAGGAACAAGGCCAACATGACACAGCAGCAATTAGCAGATTTAGTCTATGTTTCTTCCAGAACCATTATATCTATCGAAAAAGAGCAGTACAGTCCTTCCTTGATGCTGGCGTATCGGATGGCTAAAGTATTTGAAACAACGGTGGAAGATTTGTGTTGTCTGCAAGTAAATAAGGAATTGGAGGATAAACAGCGTGAAGATTTATGACAAGAAGAAACTTGTATACGGAATTATGTCCCTGCTCTTAGGCTTAACTCTGCTGACATTGGGATTTTTAAAAGGGTTTGATGTGAAAAGAATTATCTTATGCGTTTTAATGTTGGTGATTGGTATCGGTGAGTTATTTATCAGTATCAATAAAGAAGCCGCAAAAAAAGAACACCTTGAGGAATCAGATGAACGCAATCGTCTTATTTCGCTTACATCCACCAGCAAAGCTTTTCACATAGCAAAGAATATTAACTTTGTTTTGATGCTTTTCTTTCTGATCGTAGGAGCGAAACAGGAGGTCCAACTCATTATGGGTGTCGGAATGGGTTTTGCGTTTTCCTTTTCTGTGATGATGTTTACAGATATTTTTTCCAGCATTTATTATGAAAAGCACATGTGAGGGAGAAATAAGAATGGCTCAGACGCACACTTTTTTATTTCAAAGATCGGGATTCCACCCTTGCGGCTTATTTTGAGCAGAACGCCACGACTGAAAAGTTTGAGAATTTCGATGGGGAACGATGAATTATTTTAAATGAGTAAGAAAAAGCGGAAAGGCAAGAGTTTCTACCCTTGGCTTTCCGCTTGCCTGTCGTTTTAATCTATTTTGGATAAACGCAATTCGTAAAACTGACGTACCCACGCGGGAAAATCCTTATATGCTTCATCCTCAAGGATTTTTAAGAGTGTCCTTTTGCCGACACGCCTGTCCATGATTGCCAATACTCTGATAATATAGTTTTCGGATGTAAGAGCTTCTTGAATCGGCATATTGCGAAATTGAAGAACCGCCTCTAAAAAATCCATCTCACAATAAGTGCAGTTGGCATCCCATGTAGGCTTCATTTTTTCGACCAGCTCTTCATAGGGCGAACCGGGCATTTTATCGTATAAAGGTGTAATGTCTCGCTCCTGATAATACATTTTTATCCATGAGAAGCAGACCAGCTCTTTGCCATCAAGCAAGATGGCTGCTCTGCCGTAGGAGTTGTGCACATCATGATACCGTGTGAGAAAGTATGTAACCCTGTTTTTTAATGCGTCACAGAGAGCTTCATTTAATTGCTTTTTAAGTCCTGCCCATGATTTGTAATGATCCATAAATTATTTTTCCTCAGATTCATCTAAAACGTGTGTTCCTTTGGTTCCATCGGGATTGATGTAGAAGCCGTCAATGATCTCATTCATTCCGCCGCCGAATGACCAGCTGTTAGCCTCTATAAAGGCAATGAATTTATCATAAAATTCATCTAAGGTGAGGCTTTCAGGGATTTCTACACAGCCCTGTATTTCAATTTCCTTACGCATAATCATCACTTCCTTTTTTGTTTCAACTGGCTATTTCATCGTGGCCTTTTCCATTATGAAATTAGTAAGTTTAATATCGTTGCGAACCACCAGATTTTCTTGAACAACAAAATAACCGTGTTTTTCAAAAAAGGGTTTCGCCGTAATGGAAGCATGAGTGGTAAAAAGAGAAATATTCTTAAGTCCTGCCTGTTGTTCCAGCTTGTTTATAATAGCTGCCGCAATACCTTTGCCTTGATAATCCTTATGAACAAAGAGTTTGTCAAGATATCCGGTATCGTCCATATCTCCGAAACCTACGATGACACGATTTATCTCTGCGACCAATGTGTTATGGGCCAAAAAAGACTTATTCCAAACGGATATGTCTACATTTCCTGTTGCCCAAGCATTAAGCTGAGGGTTTGTATAATCTCTCGCATTTATGGAGTGTACGGTATTGAAAAAAAGCTCCGCTAAGGCAACACAGTCCTCCGGTTTATAGTTTCTTAATTCCATGGGGCCTCCTATGAAACAGATACTATATATAATCTGTATTGAAATATAGTGTTGATCCAGAAATATAGTATATCTCACTTCTTTATCAAAGTGAACTACTTTATGGAAATCGTCACCACCATCAAGGAAAAAACGCAGAGCAGCACCGCCCTGAAAAAAGTCATGGATTATGTGGCGCATGCTGAAAGTAACCTTTGTCGGGCCAAAAAGGTGTGGATATATCCCACTTGCTATGCCAGTTTCCAGCCCACAGCCTCCTGGCGCAGACCGATAAAATCGGCGTACAGGCCGGGTTGCTCCAACAGTTCTGCATGGGTGCCGCGCTGTGCGATATGGCCGCCGTCCAGCACCAGAATCTGGTCGGCATCTTTTACGGTTTTCAGCCGGTGTGCAATCATTATAATGGTTTTGTCGTGGGTCAACGCATTGATGGCTGTCTGAAGCTCCACCTCATTCTCCGGGTCCACGCTTGCCGTGGCCTCGTCCAGAATGATCATCGGCGCGTCCTTGATAATCGCCCGCGCAATGGAAATGCGCTGCTTTTCCCCGCCGGAGAGCGTACCTCCGCCCTCTCCCAGCACTGTATCATAGCCCTCCGGCAGCGCGGTGATAAAGTCGTGACAGCAGGCTTGCTTAGCAGCATCCATCACCTGTTCGTGTGTGGCGGAGGGCCTGCCAAATTTGATATTGTTCTCAATGGTGTCATTGAACAAATAGACATTTTGGAATACCATAGAGATATTTTTCATCAGGCTGTCCAGCTTGTATTCCCGCACATCGTGGCCGCCAACCAGAATCTTTCCGTCATCCACATCCCAAAAACGGGCAATCAAATTGCAGAGCGTGGTCTTGCCGCCGCCGGAGGGGCCGACCACGGCAGTGGTGGTTTTTTCCGGAATTGTAAAGCTGATGCCGTCCAAGATCGTGCGGTCACCGTAAGCAAAGTGAACATCCTGAAATTCGACGAAGGCATGGGAGGACGCGATTTCCTGTCCGTCAATATCCATGGTGGGCGTATTGTCAATGGAGTTGGCTTTGTCCATGGCGGCACCCAGCATTTGGAGTTGATCGGACATATTTCCGGCACTTTCCAACTCTGCGTAAATCAAGAAAGAAGCAATCAGCATCAGCAGGCAGCGGGCCAGAGACAAGGTTCCTCCCGCATAGAAAGCCAGCGCCGCAACAACGATTGCCACACTGAAAATCCGCACCGTAATTTGGCGAATTCCCGACCAAGGCGTGATCGAACGCACCAGTGCCAGCGCCTTTTGGCAGCTGTCGTCCACAGTATTGTAAACTGCCTGCCCGCTGTCCTTTTCCAGCCCATAGGACTTCACCACACCCATGCCCTGCACATATTCCAGCACTTTCTCTACCAATGTTTCCTGAATATACTGGCGGGCGGGGCCGGTTTTAGAGGTGGCACTCTGGGAAAGCTCCGTGACCGCCAGATAGCATAAAATGCCCGCAATGGCGATCAGGCCCAGCCGCCAATCGGCAAACAGAAGCATCAGGCACAGAGCCAGCGTATTCAGGAATCCGCCGATCACCATAACAAGGCACCGTGCGGCGGTATTTTCCACATCGCCCAGCGTAGTGGTGACCACTGCCGTGATATTGCCGAGACTGTTGTCGTTAAAATATCCCATGGGAATGTATCGCAGACGGTCGCCGATATGTACCCGCTTCTCCGCGGCCATATGGTAGCCCGTATCCGTCTCGGCATTGGTGGAGTAGTAGGCACAGGCAATGTGCCCCAGAATAGAAACCAGCATGATGCAGGCAACCGGCCAAACAGTCAACTTTGCTCCGCCCACCACCATATCCATCGCCAGCATCAGGGCCAAAAACTGGAGCGATGCAAATAGTGCGCCCAGAAGGGATACCCCCATTGCTTTTTTCAAAAGTCCCCGCTTGCCTCCCGCAAAGGCAAAAATCTTTTTTAGTATGCCAAACATAATATTCTCTCCTCTCAGGCCGCGTCCCGGGTACCCAGATATGCTTTCCACATTTGGGCGTAAAGCGGGCATGTTTCCAGAAGCTTCGCCTGGTTTCCCTGTGCCGCAATCCGGCCGTTTTCCACCACCACAATAGTATCCGCACCGGCGATGGTCCCCAGATGATGGGCAATGACGATCAGGGTCTTTCCCTTTGTCAGCGCAGAAATAGCGCGTTGAATCAGCGCTTCGTTTTCCGGATCAATGCTGGCGGTAGCCTCATCCAGAATCACGATGGGTGCATCCTTAAGCATGGCGCGCGCAATGGAAATCCGCTGGCGCTCTCCGCCCGAAAGATGTCCACCGCCCTCGCCGCAAACAGTGTCGTAGCCGTTCTCCAGCGCCCGGATAAACATATCGCACCCGGCGGCCCTGGCGGCGGCTTCCACTTCTGCGTCCGCTGCATCCGGTCGTCCCATGCGGATGTTATCCCGTACTGTCCGGTCAAACAGGTAGTTATCCTGCGCCACATAGGCGATCTGCCGATTCAACTGGTCCAGCGGGATATCCTGTAAATCAACGTCCCCCAATGTAATGGCACCACCCGTCACGTCCCAGAATCCGGCAATCAGCTTGGCAATTGTGGATTTTCCTGAGCCGGAAGGCCCAACCAGTGCAGTCACCGTGCCGGGGTGGATATCCAGATTGATTTTATGAAGAACTTCTTCCTTCACTTCCCCGTAAGTAAAAGAAACATTTTTCAGCGTTACCCCGCTGCCGCTGAGCTTGGCAGGCTGCTGGGGCCGCACAAGCTCCGGCGACTCCAGAATCCCCGCGATTTCCCCCACATTAGTACCTACGATTGCAAGCTCATCCACAAAGCTCAGGGCGGCAATCATTGGTCCGGTGAGGCCGAGGGACAAAACGATGACCGTAAGAAAATCCGCGGCGCTGAGGCTTCCGCTGTTCCAAAGCAGCAGGCCTGTGGGAAGCACGGAAACCAGAACGGCGGGCAGGATGCTCTGCCACGAGGCCATGTATTTCTGGTTGTCATGCATCCAGTCCACGAAATACCGGGCGTTGTCTTCCACAGCTCCGGCGTATTTTTTGTAGGAACCGGCGCTCTGACTGAAGGCCTTGACCACCTGAATGCCGCCCACATATTCCACAATGGCGTTTGCCATACGGCGGCCGACTTCCACCGCCCCCTTCCAGCGGACGGCATAGGTTTTTGTGCTCTGGGAAACAATCAGCAGACCGATTGCCGTGGTAACCAGTGAGGCAAGGCCCATCCGCCAGTCCAGCACAAAGATGCTGATGACAAGTGTCAGAGGAACAAGCAGGTTGGAGGTCATCTCCGGAATCAGGTGGGCCAGCGTTGGCTCCATCCCCTCCACCCGATCCACAATGGTGGTTTTATACTGCCCGGAGGGTGTATTTAAAATGGTTCCCATGGGTACCCGGGAAAGCTTGCTCAGAAGGCTCTTCCGCAGATCCCGCAGAGTATGGTAGGTGGCGGTATGGGACATGCCGGTGGACAGGCTGGAAAATACCGCTTTTATCAAATATCCTCCCAGCATCAGCCCGCACCAGGGCAGGCATTCCCGCAGTCCCCCGCCCGAGAGCAGCAGCCTGATGATCGCAGCAACACACAGATAGGCCAGCATGGTACCTGCTACCCCGATGACAGCCAGAACCACTGAGCCGCAGAACCCTCCGTGGTATGCGTTTGCCCATCCCCATAGCTTGGCAAACGGGGAAGGCTCTTTTTTGGTTTTCATAAATTACATCTCCTTATTTAGTTAGATATTGCTAACCTGGCGGCGGAAAAACAGGGGCGCTCAGCCCCCTGCTATTCCCAAAACCTTAAACCAGCCTGCGGAATAAAAATCCCGCAAGCTTTCCATGTACTTGGCGGCTTTCTCCCTGGGCATATCGTGGCGGATTGTTTCAAACATGCCGTTGAATAATGCGCCGGAGAGAATGTGAATCAACCCGTCGTCCAGCGCCTGTGCAGGAAGACCATTCGCTCGCATGCGGTCGATCAGCTGATGCCCTGCCTCGGCTTCGATTTCAATCAGGGTGTCGATGTAGTGTTCATATCGGGTGCCGGCAGAGCAGCAGGCGATGAGCTTAAACGCATCAAAATGGTCGTAGAGATAGGCCATCATCCAATCTGATTCATGATCTGTAATTTCAGGCATATTTTGAAGCTGTTTGTCCAGCGACTGAGCAGCAAAAGAGCGTTGACGCTCCCGGTAGCGTTCGGCAAATACGTGGGAGGGTTTTTCCACCAATTCCTCAAACAGCGCTTCCTTGTCGGTGTAATACCGGTACAGCGCACCGGTGGTGACCCCGGCTGTGGCAGCGATATCCCTCATATTTGCTTTCAGGAAACCATAGGTCATAAATTCTTTTTTTCCCGCCTCTAATAAGGCGGCGGCAAGTTCCTCGTTGACAGGGCGCATAAAGCCTCCTTAATATAACGTTGTTATTTAATAACGATGTTATATTAAATCGACATAGAGAATTTGTCAAGCCCTTTGATGGGTGAAATGAACCTTCTAATAAAAGAAGTAAAGCTCGGAACATGTCCCCGCCCCTCAAAATAAGCTTATCGCCTATGGCAATTCTACTTCGTTTGGAATAACCTAAAAATTTATTTTCTGACGCTCTCCCATAATTAAAGCCATGTATGAGTTCAAATTCTCATACATGACTTTTTGCCTACTTAATGATAAAATGAAGCAAAGATTATTTATATTACCGGAGGATATTCAAATGAAATATGAGGGCGTTTGTATCGCGGTGAAAGATATAAATCTTTCCAAAAAGTTTTATCAAGATTTATTTGAATTGGAGGTATTTCAGGACTATGGAAGAAACGTCTCCTTTGGCGGATTGTCTTTACAACAGGACTTTGACTGGCTGTTAAATATTCCAAAGGATAGCATTTTAAAAGAACCTCACAATATGGAGCTGTACTTTGAGGAAGATAAATTTGATGACTTTATTGGAAAATTACAGCAACGCAAGGATATTAGGTATGTAGGAGATGGCGTTAAGGAAGCTGCCTGGGGACAACGCTCCATACGTTTTTATGATTTGGATGGACACATGATTGAGGTTGGCGAAAATATGAAAATGGTTGTAAAGCGTTTTCTTGATTCTGGAATGTCGATGGAAGAAACGTCCAAGCGCATGGATGTGTCTGTATCGGACTTAGAAATACTTTTGAATAGCTAATTACCGATCAAATAAGCAAACACCTTTGTTCGTTTTAAGCCGTACTGATTAAGCTGAACTTGATAACCAGAAAAGCGCGGGCAGCCTTGCCGTTATCGGCTTAGTTGCCCGCCTTTTATTTCACCGGCACATCCCCGATGCCGTCAGGGATCAACTGCACAAAAAAGTTGCTTCAAAATTTTATAAAAAAAGCTTGTAGTATAAAAACACATTGCTATACTGGAATTAACGGTACCGTAAAAAATCTAATTTCAAAGGAGATTCTTTATGGATAAACATTTTACAGTAAAGCAAATCGGCGTCATTTGCGCGGATGAGGGTGGATTTCGCATAGAAATTGCACCTGAATATAGGGATTCACTGGTTGGCTTAGATGGTTTTTTTTATATCAATATTCTTTGGTGGTTTTCTGGCTGTGATAACGAACAGGACAGAAGCGTTTTGTCGGAAACTAAGCCATATACAAAAGGACCGGACACACTGGGCACATTTGCTACGCGTTCACCGCAGCGCCCGAACCCCATTGCACTATCATGTGCCTATGTCACTTACATTGATGTAAGTCATGGAATTGTCGGGCTTGCCTATATTGATGCGAATGACCAGAGTCCCGTTCTCGACATGAAGCCTTATACACCAAGCCTTGACCGTGTGGAAGAACCGGAGGTCCCCGCGTGGTGCAGGCACTGGCCGAACAATGTAGAAACCAGTGGAGAATTTGATTGGGAATCCGAATTTAACTTTTAATTAAAAGGAGACACAGCGTAGCGCGTTTAAAGTGACTCCAAAAAGGTAGAGAAATTTTTAAGATCATCAAAGGAGCTGGCAGTTATTAAATGAAGTTCACTTTTTTGTTAAGTCCTTATGAGGAACGGGGCAAATCTCAACTGTTTGATGCCCTTAATAAATTGGCGGAGATGAAAAGCAGAAAAGCATGCCCCAAGATGTGGGCCGGGATCGATAAGCTGAACGCCGTTCCAAGGGGATCAAAAGGCACCTCTGAAAAAAAGCGGAAACGGTATAAGGTTTATGGAGGGTTTTTAATCATTCTGGGGCTGTTTGCCCTCATTCCTGGTGTTATGGCGCCAAAGGAGCTTTTAGATGTGCTGATTGTTGGCGCGGCTGCTTTTTTGTTAGGGGTGGTCTACCTGTTTCAGCCCCAAATAAATTCCCATCAACGTCTACATAAGGAAACAGAGCGGATTTGGTCCGGATATAAGACCCTTGATGAAGGCAAAAGCGCAACGGTCGTTTTTCAAGACACGGGCATCTGGGAAAATGATCAGATGCTGGTGGCCATTGAAGACTTATTGCAGGCCGCATTTTGTCAGGATGTGATTCTGCTCAATTGGGAAAAGGGCTTCATTCTTCTGCAAAAGAAAGACTTGCAGGATGCGGACGCAGACCGGTTCCTCGAATTTATGAAAAGCCAGCCAGCCCTTGAGATTTATCAATTGGAAAGCGCTGCTTAATTTGAAACGACGGAATATTCGTTTTACCCCGATGCCGCAGACCATAAGAATCCGAAGCTGTCCCGTTGGACAGCTTCGGATTCTTTCTTTCATATAAGCCGGCGTGTATTCATGGGCTTTCGCACTACGGAAAGACAAAAGACCCGACATCCGGAAAGTTCCGGGCAAAAGGCGGAGCTTATACTGCATGTTCGTCACCGCCGTACAGGCTGGTGCGGTTACGGCCTCCGGTTTTGGAGAGATACATGGCCGCGTCCGCCTGGTTCAGCAGTTCCTCCAGCGTTTGCCTGCAGTCGGCGGGACAGTGGGCCACACCGATGCTGATGGTCACGCGGAGAATTTTGTCCTGAAAAGCAATCTTCATCTCCTCAATGGTTCGACGAAGTTTTTCCGCCGTCTCCACCGCCTGTTGAGAGGACAGGTCTTCCAGCAGCACCGCAAATTCCTCGCCCCCGTAGCGCCCCACCAGATCGTTTTTGCGAAAATGCGTTCGTGCGGCCTGCGCAACAGACTTCAGCACCGCGTCGCCGCAGAGGTGGCCATAGGTGTCGTTTACCTGCTTGAAATGATCCACGTCAATCATCAAAAGCGCCAGCGCCCGCTGTCCCCCATCCCTTGCCAGCGTCTGTCTGGCAAGGTTAAAAAACGTGCCCCGGTTGTATACCCCGGTCAGCGCGTCCATGGTGGCCTGACGGTGCAGGTCCTCCAGCAGGCGGCTCTCCACCGTTACGTCCCGGAAAACAATGCAGATTCCGCTGTTTTTCGTGCCCTGAAGGATGGGATTCGCGGTGACTTTATAGCGCCGGGCCTCCCCGCCTTTCCAGATCAGCGTCTCGCCCTGATGCTTAAAGCCCTGCACGTCCTCGAGAGACTCGCCGGGCACCATGCGGGAGAGCTGCGGAAACAGCTGCCTTGCCGATTGGTTCGCGTCCAGAAAGTGAAAGTCGGCATCGCACACGATAAAGGCATCCTCCAGTCCGTCAATCACCTGCGCCCGGGCCAGCGGAAGCACATTCAGCAAATTCTGCGTCAGAGCGGAATAGAGAAACACCGCCAGGGCGGAGACATAGGCAATGGGCGTAAAGTCATAGCTTTGGCTGCCGCCAATAAACACAAAGGAAAAGTTGGACGCCAGTGGAGCCAGCCAGCCCAGCAAGAGAATAAAGCTTTGCCGCCGCTGGGCCTTGCTACCGGTTCGGATGTGACTGAGGATAAGGGAAAGGCCCAGAACAATGCAGATGTAATTCAAGAGTACCCCGAGAAGATAGGCAATCCCGTCGGTATGCTGAATGCTGGCAATCTGCCCGCTGGTGCTGTACCAGATATCGCCGTAATGCAGCCTCACCAAGGGAAACAACTGCAAGGACACCATGGACACAGCGGGAATTGCGAAAATCAGGGCGTGCCGCCGCGCGGAGAACCGCTTCTTTCCGTATAAGTCTCTGAAAAACAGATAGGCCAGCGGCACCAGCAGCGGCGCGCCCAGATACTGAACCCGAACTCCGTAAAAGGCGGTTTCCAGCGTAGGGGCGGTCATTTCCAGCAGGTTGCCGAAGGAAAAAAAGAGATTGGCCACAGAAAGAAGAATCAGGTAAAGAGATTTTTCAACGGTGTGGTTGGCAATGGTAAATATCGTCATCAAAACGGCGAGTACCACAGACAGGGCCACCGCCAGAATGAATATGCTTGGCATGGGACGATCCTCCTCGTATCGCTTCGCGTTGCGGCGCGGGCCTTCCACGCGGCAATTGCGTTGCGTGCGGCTGCTGCATGAAACTGCCGCAGTGAGAATCTATACTATCATATTTGTCGTCATTTTTCTATGGGACGCAGAAAAGGGACATGTTTTACTGAAATTCTTTCGATATATTAACAGTTTGGCGGCAGTTACCCTGTTAAACAGCCGTTAAAAATCATTCTGGCGTCCGCAGAATTTCCTCCAGCTTTTTCGCGGCCAGACTCAGCGGCTGGCGCGAGTCCTTAATCAGGCAGATAAACCGTTCCGGAATGGTTTCCAGCAGGGAAATCCGATAAACTTCACAGCGCGAAAGCGCGTCCGCCGCAATCTCCTCCGGCAGAAACCCAAGACCCATGTTGCCTTTTATCATGGGGAGGAGCTGCACCGTATTGGCGGCCTCGATTTCCGGATGGAGCGCAAGGCCGTGCCTTTGAAAAAAGCGGCTGTAAAACTCAAAGGTTTTTGTTTCCACAGCCATGCTGACCATGGGAAAGTCTGCCAGCTCCTTCAAACTCATCTGTTTTTCCGACAGATATGCAAACTTTGAACCACCCACCAGAATTTCGCGGAACGGCTTGAGCGGAATCTCTGTCAGGTGCTTCCTCGCGCCCGTGGGCGTGGTAACCACCGCCAGGTCCAGAATGCCGTCCTCCAACGACTTTACGGCCTGAGGGGTGGAATAATTTGAGATGTGAATGTGAAAGCCGGGGTAGGCCTGATGAAAGTGACTGAGCTTGGAAAGAAGCACGCTTTGCAGGGCTGTTTCGTTGGCCCCGATAGACACGGTCCCGTTTTGCATGCCTGTATAGCTGGCCAGCTCTGCCTCACCCAGTTGCAGCTGCTCATAGGCTAGAGACACATGAGAAAACAGCTTTTCTCCCTCTGTGGTGAGCACGATACCTCTGTTCGATCGGATCATCAGCCGGCAGCCCAGCTCCTCCTCCAGATTGTTCATATAGCGTGAAATATTAGGCTGGCTGCTCATGAGGACTTTAGCGGCCTGCGTAAAATTTTTATATTTTGCAACAAAATAAAAAATCCGGTAATACTCATAGTTGACTGAGATAATAACTCCTCCTCTGCGCGGCGCCAAGGTGGGTGCGCCGACCGTTTCACTATAATAATTTGTTATAGTGAAAATTGCAAATATACATTTTACATTTTTCAACAAGTTCATTATAATGTAGCAACCCAATGAAAACAACAGCACGCCCGTTAAGAAAATGCCGCCGTGGTGCGAGGGCGGGATCACCTGGCTGCCGGGGGTGTCGGACCGGTCGATGGGGCCCGCGCCTGTGGCCGGAAAATTGAAGGTGTGAGATCGTGCTGTCCGCCGTTTGCCGGATACTGTCCGACAGGCGGCGAACCTGCTTTTCTGTCTGCGAATCTGTGCTCGCTGCGATTCGCGGAGCGAAGGCGGGATTGACTGGGTCAGGAGGTGATAATAGTATGTCAAATATTCAGGAGACAATGATGTCCGGGATAAAAAATCAGACTGCGTTTACCATTCCGGTTCTGGGAGGAATCCCGGTTTCGGAGGCGGTTTTAACCAGTTGGATTTTGATGGTCTTGGTGATGATTCTGGTTTTGCTGCTGACACGGAAGTTAAAACCAGATCGACCGGGGCGCGTTCAGGCGTTTTTGGAGATGTGCGTCGGCTCTCTCAACGGGTTTGCGCAGGACAGCATCGGGCCTCGCTGGCGGGCGTTTGCGCCGTGGCTGGGAACGGTTGCCGTGTACATCGCGGTGGCGAACCTCAGTGGACTGCTGGGTCTGGTACCGCCAACCAAGGATATCAGCGTTACGGCCGGTCTGGCACTGACCAGCGTATGTCTGATTTACGGCAGCTCGTTTCGTTTTCTGGGTCTGCGGGGCGGCCTGCGCAAGTTTGCCGAACCCATGCCCCTGCTGATTCCCATCAACGTTATGGAGATTATCATTCGGCCGCTGTCGCTTTGTATGCGGCTGTTTGGAAATGTGCTGGGCTCGTTCGTAATCATGGAGCTTATTAAGGCGCTGGTTCCGGTGGGTGTTCCGGTGGTGTTCAGTCTCTATTTCGATATCTTTGACGGATTGATTCAAACCATCGTCTTTGTGTTTTTGACAGCGCTGTTTACGGGAGAAACCATTCAAGAAGAGTAACCATATCGCATTGATTTATTTATTATTAAGGGGGAACTAATTATGTCCGTCGCAATTGGTGCAGGTATCGCAGTTTTGACAGGAATCGGGGCCGGTGTTGGAATCGGCATTGCCACCGGCAAGGCCACCGAGGCCATTGCCCGCCAGCCGGAGGCGGCAGGCCAAATCCGCAGCAGCCTGCTGCTGGGCTGCGCACTGGCCGAGGCTACTGCCATTTATGGCTTTGTCATTGGCCTTGTCGTAATTTTCATGGGATAAGGGGCGATTTTTGTGCTCAATTTCAGTCCCTACACAATTTTATTTACGGTCATCAACCTTCTGGTGCTTTGGCTGTTTCTCAAGCATTTCCTGTTTGAGAAGGTGACGGCTATTTTGGATCACCGGGCGCAGGCCATTCAAAAGGACCGGGAGGACGCCGCGGGCGAAAAGCTGCTGGCCGGACAGCTCCATGACCAGTATGAACGGCAGCTGGCCCAGACCCGCCAGGAGAGCGAAACGCTTCTTGCGCATTCCAGGGCGCAGGCTCAAAAAGAATATGAGGCAACGCTGGACAGCGCCCGGACCGACGCGCAAAAGCTGATGGAGACGACCCGCCTCCAGTTGCAGACCGAGCGGGAAAACATGCTGCGCGGTGTACGCAAGGAGGTTGCCCAGCTTGCGCTTTTGGCGGCGGCCAAGGTGGCGCAGAGCGAGCTGGATCGGAAAAACGATCTGGCAATGGTGGACTCCTTTTTGTACGAGTCGGGTGATCTGTCATGAGAGAGCTTGCCCGCCGCTATGCCGCGGCCTGCTTTGACTTGGGGATGGACAGGGCGCGCTTTGCCCGCGCCGTCCGCCTGATTGAGGATACTCCGCCGCTGCGCCGCGTACTGGAGGACCCCACCGTTGACCGCGTGGAGAAAGAACGGGTGCTGGGGCGTTTGGACGTTGTGAAGGAAGATCCTCAGCTTTTGAATTTTTACAGGCTGCTGGCGCGCAAAAACCGGATGGCGCTGCTTCCCGAGATTGCCGAGGCGTTTCACGCACTGGAGCTGGAGGGACGCAATACGGCGGTGTGCCGGATGCGCTGTGTCCACATTCCGGACGAGGCACAGCTGGACGGACTTCGGAAACGGCTGTGCGCCCTGCATCACAGAGACGCGGTGGAACTGGAAATCGAGACGGATCCCGGTCTTTTGGGCGGGTTCGTTCTGGAGATTGACGGATTCACCTATGATTACAGTGTCCACGGTCGGCTCCGGGATATGAAGCGACAGCTGCAAGAGAGGCGAATGATATGAAAAACGAAGCGGATGAGATTGTCTCCGTCCTGCGGGAGGAAATTTCAAATTACGATAACAGGGCCCTGCGCAGCGAAACCGGCACGGTTTTAAACGTCGGCGACGGCATTGCCACAGTTTACGGACTGGACAACGCGGTATACGGCGAGCTGCTGGAGTTTGAAACCGGCGTGCGGGGCATGGTGATGAATCTGGAGCGGGACAGCGTTGGCTGCGTACTGCTGGGGCCTGAGGAAAATCTGGGTGAGGGCGCGACGGTTCGGCGCACCGGACGGACCACGGACGTGCCCGTGGGCGACGCGATGCTGGGCCGCGTGGTGGACGCGCTGGGCATGCCCATTGACGGCAGAGGCCCCGTGGAAACCACGGAAACCCGTCCCGTAGAGCACGAGGCCAGCGGCGTTGTAACCCGCGAAGAGGTCAATGTGCCCATGCAGACGGGCATTCTGGCCATTGACGCCATGGTCCCCATCGGCCGGGGCCAGCGGGAGCTGATTATCGGGGACCGCCAGACCGGAAAGACCGCCATCGCCGTGGACACGATCATCAACCAGAAGGGGCAGGACATGATCTGCATCTACGTGGCCATCGGACAAAAGGCGTCCAGCGTGGCCCAGGTGCGGGATACGCTGGAAAAGTACGGGGCAATGGACTATTCTATTATTATTTCCGCCACCGCCAGTGAACCAGCCCCGCTGCAATATATCGCTCCCTATACCGGCGCGGCCGTGGGTGAATATTTTATGAGCCGGGGCAAAGACGTGCTGATTGTCTACGACGATCTTTCCAAGCACGCCGTGGCTTACCGTACGCTGTCTCTGCTTTTAAAACGGTCCCCGGGACGGGAAGCCTATCCCGGCGATGTGTTTTACCTGCACTCCCGCCTGCTGGAGCGGGCCTGCCGGTTGACAAAGAAATACGGCGGCGGGTCCATGACGGCGCTGCCCATTATCGAGACGCAGGCGGGCGATGTGTCGGCCTATATTCCCACCAATGTTATTTCCATCACCGACGGGCAGATTTATCTGGAGACAAACCTGTTTTTCTCGGGGCAGAGGCCGGCTGTCAACGTGGGCCTGTCCGTGTCCCGCGTGGGTGGTTCGGCCCAGACCAAGGCAATCAAAAAGGCCGCAGGCACGCTGCGGATTGATCTGGCCCGCTTCCGGGAGCTGGAGGTATTCAACCAGTTTGCCTCCGATCTGGATGCATCCACCCAAAAGCTGCTTGACCACGGAAAAGAAATGATGGAGCTGCTCAAGCAGCCCCTTTATCATCCCATGCCGATGTACCGCCAGGCGGTGATTCTCTATACGGCCACAGGCGGGCTGCTGGACGATGTGCCGCAGAGCCGGGTTTCCGCGTTCGTCCGCGGCTTTGTAGACGAACTGGATTCTCTACATGCCGAGGTAACGGAGGAAATTCAAAAAACCGGCGTGATTTCGGATGCGGTCGCACAGACCATCCGCACCGAGCTTGCGAAGTATAAAGAGCGCACCGGGGCCGTGCCTGCGGAAAAAGAAGGGCGGTGATGCCCGATGGCAAGTATGCAGGAGATTCGTTCCCACATCCGCAGCGTGCAGGAAACCCGGAAAATTACCAACGCCATGTACCTGATTTCCTCCAACAATCTGAGAAAGGCACGCAAACAGCTGAACGACGTGAAGCCGTACTTTGACCGGATTGAAAGAACCATCACCGATATTCTTCACCGCTCCCCCGAGCTGACACATCCTTATCTGAATCCCATTTTTCGGGCGCAGCCTTCTCAGGGCGTGGTGGCATATGTCATCATTACCGGCGACAAGGGCATGGCGGGGGCGTATAACCACAATGTACTCAAGCTGGCGGAGGCGGCCATCGCCAAAACGCCGAACTGCCGGATATTTGTGGTGGGACAGGTGGGCCTGTCCTGGTTTCGGGAACGGAAGATTCCCGTACAGGAATTTCCGTTTTCCACGCAGAACCCCAATATGCACCGGGCGCGGGAAATGGGCACCTTTTTAGCACAGGAATACCGGCTGGGAAGGCTGGACGCGCTGTACGCCGTTTACACGGAGATGGTGACGTCCATGACGCTGGAGGCGCGGATGGTGCAGCTGCTTCCCCTGAGCCGGGATACCTTTCCCTGGGAGCCGGACGATCAGTCTAAATATGTGCATTCGGTGACTTACGTGCCGTCTGAGACGGTGGTGCTGACCACGCTGGTCCCACGCTATGTCAACGGGATGTTTTTTAGTCTGCTGGTGGAGTCTTTCTGCTCTGAGCAACAGGCGCGGATGACCGCCATGGACAACTCCACAAAAAACGCCGGGGATTTAATCCGGCAGCTGAATCTGCAATATAACCGCGCCCGGCAGGCCGCTATTACGCAGGAGATTACCGAGGTGGTGGGCGGCGCACAGGCCAGCGGCTCATGAGCGCGGACCGTTTCGTAACAAGTTCGGAAAGAGTGATTTTATGTCTGAAAACAAGGGAACCGTCGTTCAGGTTATGGGGCCCGTGGTGGATGTGGAGTTTCCCGCAGGGAAGCTTCCGTCCATCAAGGATGCCCTTGAAGTCCGCCTGAATGGCGAAAAGGCCGTGATGGAGGCGGCACAGCATATGGGCGGCAACACAGTCCGCTGCATTATGCTCTCCCCCTCGGAGGGGCTGGGCCGCGGCGCGGAGGTTGTCGCCGCCGGAGGTCCCATTTCTGTCCCCGTTGGGAAGGAGGTGCTGGGCCGGATGTTCAACGTGCTGGGCGATCCCATTGACGAGAAAGGGGATGTCAGCGCCTCTGAAAAATGGTCCATTCACCGCCAGCCCCCCAAATTCGAGGATCAAAGCCCCGTGGTTCACATACAGGAGACGGGTATCAAGGTGATTGACCTGCTGGCGCCTTATGCCAAGGGAGGAAAGATCGGCCTGTTTGGCGGCGCCGGCGTGGGAAAGACCGTGCTGATTCAAGAGCTGATTCACAATATCGCCACGGAGCACGGAGGCTATTCCGTGTTCACCGGCGTGGGTGAGCGGACCCGGGAGGGCAGCGATTTGTGGCACGAGATGGCAAATTCCGGGGTCCTGTCCAAGACGGCTCTGGTATTTGGGCAGATGAACGAGCCGCCCGGAGCCAGAATGCGCGTGGCCCTGACGGGGCTGACCATGGCGGAATATTTCCGCGACCACGAAAAGCAAAATGTGCTGCTGTTTATCGACAACATCTTCCGGTATATCCAGGCGGGCAGCGAGGTGTCCTCCCTTATGGGGCGGATGCCCTCCGCCGTGGGCTATCAGCCCACGCTTGCCAATGAAATGGGCATGCTGCAAGAGCGGATTACCTCCACGAAAGATGGAGCAATTACCTCCGTGCAGGCAGTCTATGTCCCCGCCGATGACCTGACGGACCCGGCCCCCGCCACCACATTTGCCCATCTGGACGCCACCACGGTGCTCTCCCGTAAAATCGTGGAAATGGGAATTTATCCTGCGGTGGACCCGCTGGAATCCACCTCCCGCATTCTGGAGCCCGACATTGTGGGCCAGCGCCATTACAATACCGCACGGGCGGTGCAGGAGCTTTTGCAGCGATACAGCGAGCTGCAGGACATCATTGCGATTCTCGGCATGGAGGAGCTGTCCGAGGCCGACCGGCTGACCGTAGAACGCGCCCGGAAGGTGCAGCAGTTTCTTTCCCAGCCGTTCTCGGTGGCCGAGAATTTCACCGGACTGAAGGGCCGCTATGTCAAGCTGGAGGATACGCTGTGCAGCTTCGAGTCCATTCTGGGCGGCGAGACGGATCGCTTTCCGGAGGCGGCGTTCAGCATGACGGGCACGGTCGACGAGGTAGCTGAGAAAGCGAAGGCACTGGGCGTTTCGTAAGCGGCAGGAGCGTTTGTGAGAAAGGGCGGATGATTCATGGCAAACACCTTTTATCTGGAGATCGTTACCGTTGACCGCCAGGTTTATACCGGGGAAGCACAGGCACTGATACTGCCCATTCAGGACGGACAATACGGCATCCTGCCGGGGCACGAGGCCACGGTGGTGGCCGTGGAGCCGGGCGAGGTACGCTATCAGGCGGAGAACATCTGGTATCCCGCCGTTGTGAGCGGCGGCTTCGCAGAGATTACGCCGGACTATGTCATAATGCTGGTAGCGTCTGCGGAGCATCCGGAGGAGATTGACTTCAAGCGGGCGGAGGAAGCCCGGCAGCGGGCCGAGGAACGCCTGCACCACAAGCAGAGTATCGCAGAGTATTATAATTCCAAGGCTGCTCTGGCCCGGGCAATGGCAAGACTGAAGACCCGGGGCCGCCGGTAAAAAAGCAATGCCTCAAAGCCCCCGGTATATCATACCGAGGGCTTTGAGACTGTTTTGACATAGGCGGGGCTCAATGCAAACAGGCGGCGGAAATTGAATTTTTATAATGAACGTTTATAGGAATGCGACGGAGAAGAAATTTCTACACAACTTCTACAAACTTGCATGCTACTGTTAGTGCATCAGATTTGATAAGGAGGAACGGATACATGAAGCTTTGGAAAAATTTAAAAAAGGCCTTTCAGAATTATCTGGACCGGATGGCAAAATCGAATCAGCAGCTATTTGGTAATTCAACACCCGATTGCTGCAAATTAAACCGTCAGAACAACAATCGCCATCACAATTGATTTTGCGCACGGCGGACTATTCGAGCACTTCCGGGTGTTCCGGTTCTTATATCGCTAAGCGCCTGACGGTTGTTTCGGGTGTTGATGCTTTGTGGGGACAGCCCCGTGCGCTATATCGCAGTACACAAAGTCACCGGGGCTGCAAGCCCTGCTGCGGCTGACGGGGTGTCCCCCTGTCGTATAAAAAAGGCATGCTTTCTTAAGGAATGCGCTTCATAGGAATATGATGTGAACCTCTATGGCAAACAAGTACAGAAAGCACAGCGCATACGAAAAAAGCAACCGCACAGGAGAGAATCCTGTGCGGTTGCTTTTTTACTACTTCTGTTCAACCCGCACATACACCGAAGCCTGAAACAAGCCGCGCTTTTTCTCAAATTGTGCGCTGCCGCCGTATTTTCTCGCCACGGCCGCTACGGAGGCAGTCCCGATGCCCTCGCCCTTCCGTTTGGAGGAGAGAAATACGCCGTCTTTTTGACGGAGATTCCCCTCAAAGCTGTTGTCCACCGCAAGGGTCAGGACGCCGTGCTGCAAATGGCTGCCCACCCGGACAAAGCGGGCGCCCCCGGTCATGCGGGCGCAGGCTTCGGCGGCGTTTACCGCATAATTTTCACACAGGGCAGGCTCTCTGCCGGAGGGAAGCTTTTCCGTCAATGCCGCCCCAGCTTCTCTCTGTCGTTCTGCTCATACAGCTCCCGGAGCACCGTTAATGCAGTGATAGTACAGAGGTTAATCTCCAATTGGATATGCTGACTACAAATATGCATGATTAAGAGTGCATCAGGTAATCTTGTGCAAGGACAATACTTTTTTATAGAGAATAAAACATTTCACGGCCTGGGGCAGAGTATGTTTTCTCTTGGAACGATGAACCGCATCATAGAAAAAGCACCAGCATGAATGGGTCTGGGCCAACGCACTGCATGACGCGAACTGTATCCGGCTTGTCATTGACAAGCCGGATACAGTTCTTCAGAAGCTGTGTTAAAACGGCTTTTTCGGTTAATGATTGCTCTTGCAGGCGGTCACCGTCACCAACAAATCGTTATAATCCTTATCGGTCCAGTCCTCCCCGGCAATGGAAATGGTGCGCAGAAGCAGATTCCCTTTCTCGTCCGCGATGTCCATGCTGTCCATTCGGATGTCGATCTGCTGGCTTTGGGGAATGTCCACAAACAGCTCAAGCGCCGATGCATGGGACTGAAAAAAAGCAGCCAGCGGCGGCAATGGATCTAAGCCCTGGCGGCTTCCGTCGAAATAGGCCGTGCCGCTCTTCGCGTCTCTAACAGTAAAGCCAATTTTAAAGCCAGCCATAGTGGTGGCCTGAAGAAAAACATAGTAGCCCTCTGGCACCGCCAGAGGAATCGATTTGCTTGCGGTCATTGTGTAACGGGTCATGCTGATACCTCCTCTTGTTTTATAAAATGCGGAGAAACACACACTTTTCCGCGCTGTGTCCCGCCGCGTCAACAACAGTGAACGTGATGGGGGCAAAGCCCCCTGAAACCTGTGGCGTTCCTGTGAGCCACGCGCCCGAGAGATGCAGCCCCGAGGGAAGGCTGTCGGCCATCCAGTGGTAGGGGTTTACGCCGCCCCCGGCCACCAGCCGCGCGGAATAAGCCTGTCCGGCCTGCCCGTCAGGCAGAGAGAGCGCTTTCAGGCTAAGCGCACCGTATATTCTCAGTGAGAGTACTGTCCGCGCCGTTTCCTCCGGATTTTCACAGGTGGCACAAACCTCAATGCTGCCCCGATAGCTGCGTATCGGCACGCCAGAAAGTACACCGTCTGCGCTGAGGGAAAGCCCCGGCGGTACGCTCTCCCCCTCCGCCGTCCAGACTACCGTTCGCAAAAGATAAACCTCAGCCTCCAGAGCCGCTCGGTAAGCGTCCCCCACAAAGCCCATGGGTAGGCAGCTGGTGACAATGGAGATCATTCCTCTGGCGCCAGCCCCCGTTGCTGGAGATAAGCCAGATAGCCATGGGGAAGTGGACGGCTCCCCTTAGACAGCTGTTCTATCCGAAGCGCATTTCCTCCGGCGATGGTAAAATAAAGCCGACAGTTAAGCTTGTCGTTTGAGGAGAAGCCCATGTCCCCAAAATTCAGCGCGTAGTTCCGGGTAATTCCGGCAACCAGCGCCTCGTTTTGCGGCTGAGGGCTAATGGTGTCCCGCCGCTCTGCCTCCACGCCGGAGTCAGCGGTAGCGGAAAAATAGGTCAGGTTTCCGATGACGGCGCTGTCGGTGGAGACGTGAAGTAGTCCGGAGGCTCGGTCAGCGGAGATGGTGACGCCGCCGATGGTCACCGGCGTACCGTTCAGCGGAAGACTGCGCAGGCTGAGTTTGACGGCGGTGTCCTCAATGCCGCCATTGGCAGCATCCTTGTCGGAGATGGGACCAATCAGCAATTCGGTGGACGGCGCCACAAATTTATCCAGAAGAAGACTCATGGGCCGGGATTTTTTGGCCGGAACCAGCATCTCAATGCCACCCTTCTCATCTACATTCGGCATAGCCAGAGAAATGGGCAGCGTGGTGGGGTTGGCCACATAGTTGTAATACTGTTCGGTGGCGCTGTCCTCGTTGCTGCTGTAAAACGTGGCGCCGCCCACCGACAAATCCGCATCGTAAATTTTAGTTACTCCGTTTTGTACGCAGATGCTGTTGCTGGAAAACGCACTGGAGAGACCCTGGCAGAGCTTTCCCACAAGGCAACCTCCAGTTAAAAGCGTGCTGATGATTCCCATGATACGGTCCCCTTTCTTTTTCAAATTGAACTGTACGATATGTATATTAAAATTATAGCAATTTCAAATTATATTTCAACATATTTACCAAAATTGTGCTATAATTTTTAAAAATCTTGGGAAAGGAGTATAGCTATGTCGATTTACACAGAATTTATGAACGATCCGTTTCACTGCGTGGCCGATTATGCCACCAACTTCTTCTATCTTCTCCCCGCGCACACGCCCCCGCCGGTAATCAATACCTTTTCTCTGGACGAGGAGATGTACACCTATAACCATCGAACGATTCAAAACATCTATTTCAGAGTGGCAGCCCCGGGCTCTACGCCTCTCCAGGCGCACTTCCTACCCTACCTGTCCACCGGAGTTGGCGTGGCGATGGTCACGTTTGACGCATCGGCGCCCGGTCACGATTTTCTGTTTACAGGAGGGTTGACTGGCTGCTCCGTGATCGTAACCCGCCCCGATCCGAAGGTGCCACTTTTAAACGTCTACCACCAGCCTCCTACCAATCCGTCGATTGCCAAAGGGCCTGTCTACAATGGTGAGACGGTGCTGGCGTGGTATCACCCGTCTGATTACCTTCTAAAAAGCGATCCTGTGGCCTGCGGCACTGCATTCCTTTACCGGAACACACTGGGAATCTGGTACATGGTTGGGCAAAGCCTCTGGATTGGTGAACCATATAAATCTTATGAACAGAGAGGTACGCCTTATATCCAGTGGATCTATGACCCCGCTGTGGGCTGATCGTGACATACACACCGGCGCGATTGTGCCGGGAACATTCCCTGCGGTTATGTCGACCGTTTTCGTGCATTAAAATACTTTTTTACAATATTGTTAAAAAGGGCGTGACGCTGCAGCGTCCGCCCTTTTCTCATGCCCTTTCAGGAGGTATATGGTTATAGAAGTGATTCGCAGCCTCACTCGGACGCCCAGCCGCCCACAACGTAGGAATCCTCCGCCGAATTCTGCGCCGTCATATGAAATCCAATGGAATAAAATTCACGAGTCATGCTCAAGCTCCGTTTCTTGCCCGGCGGTCTGTGCTCTCCAGTAGCGGGACCCATCCTGTTCACGACACAAAAGGCCGTGGTCGACGAGTTCTCGCCGAATGAGAAAGTAATCCCCGAAGGTGTGCCACAGGTCGCAGATACCGTTGACTTCCTGTTCCGAATACGTACGGCCAAGTTCAAATTTATCTGCGAGATATTCCAACAGGGCGTGTCTCACTTTCTGTTTTTGCGGCAGCTGCTTGACTTTTCCGGAATCATCAAGAAACTGCTTGATTTTAATGATCTGTTCCATGTAAGACGCCTTCCTGCCGCTGCCGTTCCAGCCATGTTTTGTGGAGAGAGCGAATATCCTCCGAAAATTCACGGTCCGTTTGCGTCTCTTTCTTGTTCAATACTTCAAGAACGTCAAATGAAAACGACTGTAATCCATATTTCATCCACTCTGTTCGCATGGCCGGTTCCGGACAAGAATTGGTCGAAACGGAAAATGCGAACTTGTTCTGCTGGCCCGCCAGGTTCGTTGTGGATTTCACCCAAGCGCGTCCGTTCCCGTTACACTGGATGCGGTAGATACCGCCGACGGCCGCTTTTTCTTTATAGGCGTTTTTCAGTTCCTTCCGTTTCACAAAATCCATTTGCGATACCCCTTCTTCTTTCCCCGATGCCTTTATAAGGCGTGTAAACCGTGCCTGCTCTCCTGCAATCATCAGACATAGTGTAAGCGATTACCGATGAATAATCAATCAACGCTCCGTAGAGTAGGCTTGCAAATTCTGTCACTCAATTTTTCTTTCGAGTGTTATGACATACATAAGGACCGAAACCCCGCTAAATACAGGACAAGCAAAAGACCGTCGACTTTTGTCGACGGTCCTCTTGACGTTCGGAGCGGCAGAATTGAATTCTGGGCCTTTTGGACTTGGCTGCGGCTGTTTTCTGCGCGTGAGGTCGCCTGATTTCTTGGTTCCTCCATAGAGCGAACAATGCAGCCTCAAGCTATCATGTGTATTACAACGCAGCGCCGACAGGTTGACGGCCTCTCTCCACTCCCCCAGCTTATTATGGAGAAATTCTTCCGCCACTTTTACGGGCCGGTAAACGTTTTTGTAGAGTGCACTCACGCTGTTTAAATTTCCATAAATTAGGACCTTAAAAATACAAAAATTGGCCGTAGTTTGTCAAAGACTGCGGAGGCTTTTTATCACCAATTATCTTATTTATCGACATATTCTGAGTATAAAATAACCCCGTTTGGTCTGTAAAATAAAAAAACCGGTGGGGAAGGGCAAATATCCGATATACTCATATGAAAATGCAGAGCTTTTTCTGTGTTTGGCGATCTAATCGCCGTCAAAATTCAAGTCATTCACGAGAGGAGCAGCAACATGCCAAGAAGAGGAGAAAATGTTTATAAACGCAAAGACGGGCGTTGGGAGGGGCGTATCCTCAAGCCGGACGGGAAATACCGTTATGTCTATGCTAAAACGTACAAAGAAGTTAAGGATAAGCAAAAAAATTACAAGGAACACATAAGACCTCGGGAAATGAAACAACCCGGACCAGTTGAGTGTGCGGCAGAACTATTTGAGCATTGGCTGTATGGAGATATTACCAATCACGTAAAAGCATCAACCTTCGGAAATTACTTTTCCTGCGTACAGCACTATGTAATTCCCTTTTTTGAAAAGCCCGGAAACGAGTGCCTTACGGAGCTTTCAGCTGCACAATTCACCGCGTCTATCAATCATTATTCTACGCTTTCCGAATCCTACAAGAGAAAAATACTAATTGTTTTTAAGACGGCGCTAAAAGAGATTGTAAAGGGCTGGCCCACATATTCAGTCATCATGGAAGCTGTCAAGCTGCCAAAGACGGAAAACACGGAGGTGCAGGTATTCTCCATAAATGAACAGCGGCTAATCGAAACTGCGATTTCTCATTCTGAGGACATCCGAACGTTTGGAATTCTTCTGACATTTTATACCGGGATACGCCTTGGAGAGCTTTGCGCCTTGAAATGGAGTGATTTTGATTATGAAGCCGGAACAATGTCTGTTACAAAAACGGTAACTCGCGTAAAAAACATGCAGGGTGGCAAATGCAAAACGAAGCTTCTTGTTGGCACGCCGAAAAGTCAGAGATCCATGAGAAAAATTCCTCTGCCTGCATTTCTCCTGGACATGCATAAAAAGTACAGCGATCAATGCACCGGAGAAAACTGCCATTTGATCTCCGGTACAAGCACTCCGACAGACCCCAGAGCTTATCAGAAGCTATATAAAAAGATTTTAAAGGACGCTTGCGTAAAGGATCGGAAATTTCACGCGATCCGTCACACCTTCGCCACAAGAGCATTGGAGCTTGGCGTTGACATTAAAACACTCAGCGAAATTTTGGGACATGCCAGCGTCTCAATTACCCTGAACATTTACGCCCATTCTCTCATGGAACAGAAGAAAATTGCAATGGACAAGTTCAACGAACTGCACATCACGCATATGGCAATTCCTTCAATCGCCGTCAAAGCTTCAGTCGTAAATATCAGATAATCCAGCAATAGCAATGTGCTTGCGTTGTGATTCCGCAGTCTTTGACAAACTACGGCCAGTGAATCTATTCCCATACAATAATATAGTGCCCTGAATTAGGCGCACCTTATTCAGGGTCGTGCGAGCAAGTTTTTACAGGTGCTAAGCGTATTTCAAAAAAAGTTTAAGGAAGTGAGATAATGGCCAGCCTTTTAAAGAGAAATTTGGATGACGGCGAAGACTCCAAAGAAGACGGTTTTTGATATTTCCGCTGGGCGGAAATATCAGAAACCGAACTTAAGTTCCGGGACCGGCGGCGGGTATGTTGAAAACATGGATAAGCCGCGCGGAATGAAGATACTGCTGCGCGACTGGGTGAGGCTGCTAAACACGGAAGACATCGGCACTGTCTCGGTCTGCCCCTGAGGCGAGGCTAAAATGTGCAAATAAAAGTATCACGGCACAGTAGATTGACACGATGCCGTGAATAATTGAAGGAGTCAGGACAATGAAGAAGTGGTTTGAGGATTTAAAAATATCTAAAAAACTAATTATAGGGTTTCTCTTTATATCGGTTTTGGGAATCGTAGTCGGCGCTGTCGGCATTGTCAACATGCTGCGAATGAGCAAAAACCAACAGACCACCTATGACAATCAAACCATGGGAATTGTTTACAGCACTGGCGCGGAGAGCAGCTTTAAGGAGATCAGAGTTGCGGTTCGCAACCTTTATATTTACTACGATACGAGTCGCGATCAATACTATCAGGAAATAGTAACTCAAATGGACGCGGTTCAGGTTCAAATGGAAAAATACAGCAAAACAGTTACGAGCAGTGAAGGGCAGCAGCTATATGATTCAACCATGACGGCGTATGAAGCCTACACGGATACAGTTGATAATGTAATAAAAGATGCCAAAGCGGGAAAAGCAAAAGAAGATATACTGTCTCTGATCAATGAAGCGGTACCTGAGGCGCAAAATGCGGCTGAAAGCTTTGAATTACTTACGCAAAGGAAAGAAGCCAACGCGCAAGAGAATCTTGCGAGTAATAAAGCTGCGGCGTCAATCGCAATGGTAATTATGATTGCTGTAATTGTCGTATCCTTTGTCATTTCCCTGCTTCTGGGCACTTACACATCCGCTATTATCAGCAAGCCGCTTCAAATGATTGGAATGGTTTCTGAGTATATCGCTGTTGGGGATGTAGATATATACGGTTTAATAACAGAGGAAGACACACAAGTGAAAAAGCGCAAAGACGAGATCGGTAAGGTCGCGCTCGCCTTTAATAAGCTCATTGAAGGAACGGTAAAACTCAGCCGTGAACTGGAAATCGTGGCGACGGGAGACTTATCTTTGGCAGTAACGGTTCGTTCTGAAAAAGACATCATGGGAAAAGCGCTTTCGGAGCTTGTGGAAAAATTCCACAGCCTTGCAGCTTCCATCGTTACATCCGCAGACCAAGTGGATTCCGGCGCAGGGCTCGTGGCAGACTCCAGCACATCGCTCTCTCAGGGGGCAACCGAACAGGCAAGCTCTGTTGAGGAATTGTCGGCGTCCATGGAAGAAATTACTTCGCAGACAACTCAAACAGCACAGAACGCGCAAAAAACAAATGAATTGGCAGGAAATATCCAAAAAGACGCGGATGCCGGCAATGCCCAGATGGCGGAGATGCTCCGTGCCATGAATGAAATTAACGCATCCTCTGAAAACATCAGTAAGATTATCAAGGTGATTGAAAATATTGCCTTCCAAACAAATATTCTTGCACTCAACGCCGCTGTGGAAGCAGCAAGGGCCGGCCAGTACGGAAAGGGGTTCGCGGTTGTTGCCGAGGAGGTCAGAAGTCTGGCTGCACAGTCCTCCAAGGCGGCCAAGGAAACCACCGAATTGATTGAAAATTCCATAAATAAGGTCGCAGCCGGAACCATCATCGCAAATGAAACTGCCGATGCGCTGAGCAAGATCGTGGTAGGAGTCTCGCAAGCGGGCGAGCTTGTGGATGCCATTGCCACGGCCTCCCATGAGCAGGCGGCGGCACTTGAACAGATCAATCAGGGGATCACGGAGATTTCCCAGGTTGTTCAGAATAACGCGGCATCCGCCGAAGAAGGCGCCGCCGCAAGCGAGGAGCTTTCTGCACAGGCTGACAACCTGAAGAACTATGTCAGCGTATTCAAGCTGAGCTCCGGGAGCCGTCTACCCAAGAGCGAGACGGTTTCCGAAACACCGGAAGAATTTTCTTTAGACGAGCAGCAGGGAGACTTTAAAAAAGTGCGGGTCGTATCCGGGCGGGCAGTTTCCATGGCGGCCAGTGGCACTGGAAAATACTGATTAAACGGAAACGCCAGTGCATCCCTTCTGAATCAATGGAATAAATTATAAGAATCCGAACCCGCCTCAACAGAGACAGGTTCGGATTCTCATTTTATGCAAGGTCAATTGAACAAAGGATGCTTTTTCACGGGGCGCAGAAGCTGGTTTCCCTATTTATCGCAGCGCGTAATGGAGCCGGACGGAGATAAACATGGTTTTTTCCCGGGACCAGGTGTTAAACGCGCCGCCCGCAACGTAGGAATCCTCCGCCGAATTCTGCGCGGTAATCTGGAAGGTTCCAAGGTCGGCGCTGAGCAACTTGCCTACTTTGCCGCCGGATTGTTCCGCCATGATGTCCACGCGGGCTTTGGCGTCCGCGGTGGCGGCATCGATCAGCTCCAGCTTCAGCTCGCCCAGCTTGGTATAGTAATACTCCGGGGACTCCGAATAGAAGTTCACGCCGGAGCCAATCAGCTCCGTAATGTCCCGGGAAATCACCTCAATGCCCTCCACATCCGCGGACTGAATGGTGAGCCGCTGGCTGAGGGAATAGCCTTTCAGCTCCGAGCCGACATAATTGCCATAATCATTGTAAATCTCCCGGTAGTCGGGTTCGATGGTGACAGACGAAAATACAATGCTCTCCTCCGGAACGTTGTGGGACAGCAGATAGTCCCGAACCACGCCCGCATCGTGCTGGATGGACGCATACGCCTCCGTGGTGGACTGCCCGTAGGCGGAAAAGCTACCGCGCCACACAATTAAATCGGATGTAAAATCTCTCGTGGCCGATCCGGTGGCGCTGATGCCGCCGGAGGCGTTTTGTTTGTAATCCACAAGGCTGCCGACGGCCAGACTCACCGCGATAATCAGGCTGACGCCCGCAATTAATACGGCAAGAACGCGGCTGCGCATCCACATCATAAAATCACCCTGCCTTTTTTTATTTGCTTCATCATAGCACGAAGAGGGACGCATGGCAAGATGGGCCTGCGGTATTTTCCGGGAGAGTTTTAAACAAGCAAAAAATTCGGGAAGCACATCCGCAGGATTTCTCCTGAACAGAATGTGCTTCCCAAATTTATTTCATTGGATGTTTAAGTTATTGAATTTGAGTTAGTCGTCTTTTTCCGGCGTAAGTTCAGCGCTTTCCACCTTTGGCGGCATCAGGATAGAGAAGATGATAAAGCAGATAAACGCAGCCACCAGACCCGGAATCATGGGCTGGCTGAACTTAATTCCAAACAAAACGCCCTTGGAGATGTGCTCCAGATAGACCACCACCAGCGTACCGGCCACCAAAGAGGCAATGGTGCCGCGGGTGGACGCCTTTTTCCAGTAATGCCCCATCACGTAGGGGAAGAACGATCCGGCGGCCCGCAGGGCGAAGCAGAACATAAGAATGGACACGATGCTGCTGGTATTGAACAGCGCAATGAACATGGAGGCCACACCCACAAGGCACATCACAATTTTGGTGACCCGCATCACCTGCGTACTGGTTGCGTCAGGCTTCAAAACCGCTTTATAGATGTCGTTTGCGAAGATTGAGCCTGCGCCCAGCAAGTCGGAGTCGGAGCTGGACATGGTTGCCGAGATAATGCCGGAAAAAAGCAATCCGCAGATCAGCGCGGGCATTGTCCGCATGGCCAGCACGGGCAGGGTGTATCTGGCGCCGACCGACTCAAACTGGGCAGCGTCAAATTTGCCCATGTTAATCAAAGCAAGAGTGATAATCCCCAAAATGGTGGGGATAAACGCGTAGATAAAGTTAATAAGCGCAGCCAGCCAGGCGCCTGCTTTGGCTGTCCTTTCGTTCTTGGCCGCGTAGAAGCGGGAAACCGCTTCCTGCCCCACGGAAAAGGTTGCGGTATACATGACTACCAGCGAAATGATGCCAAACAAATCATAGCCCTGAAAAAGATCCAATGTGCCTGCCGGGATGTTGGCGATCACATTTGCCCAGCCGCCTGCATCCTTCAGCGCAAACGGAATGGCAATAATCATACCAAGTACGATTAGAAACACCTGCACAAAGTCTGTCAGTGTAACACTCCAAAGACCGCCCATGATGGAGTAAATTGTCACGACCACGGCCACGATGATGACCGCAACCTGATAGTTAATGCTCAGCATGGTGGAGAGAATGACTGCCGAGGCAATAAACTGTCCGGCGGTTAGTCCGATCAGCGGCAAAAGCATAATCACGGATGTGATAATACCGCAGGACTTTCCATATCTCCTGCGGAAGATTCAGGCACGGTTTTTTACGGTTGCGGCCCGGAACTTCGGTGCCACAAAGCTTAGAATGGCAAACGCCGGACTCATGGCAATGATGTACCACGCGGCGCTCATACCATAGCCTGACATTCCATTTTGCACAACACAAGGGAACTTCCGGGGCCGATCTCCGTCGCAGCCAGGGTGCCCGCCATCAAAAAAGGCCCTAGACGCCAGTCATGATGTTTGCCCAATCCTATGTGGCTTCTACGTTGCACATGTATCTGTGCCTGATTGTGAAATCTTCCTGATATCTATACCGGAAATTTACATTCAAAATTTTGCCCTCAAGTAATCGCCACTTATGAAAGTAAGTAAATCATACTTAATTTAAATTTGATATAATGTTCATATTCAATTAAAATGAACGGAGGAAAAATTGTGAGATGCTTTTCCTGCAAGAAGCGCACTGATAACTATAGTGCCGATAAGATAATATGTGCCGCTTGTCGAGAAGTTTTGAAGGTGGATCTGGTCAAAAGGGTGTTAGACCTTGAGCCTGTTTACCTGTCGGAGAGTAACCGAAATAAAAACGGGCGAAAGCCGAAGCTGACAGCAACACAGAGAAATGACATATTTCACGAATACAGGAGGGGGCACGTTTCAATGAATCAGCTTGCCGAAAAGTATGGGGTATCCAAGACCACGATTTATAACACGGTTTGTAATGAAGCCCAAAATCAACCGGGATAATCAAAACTTTATTACAAAGAGGGTGAGGAGATTTCCTCGCCCTCTTTCCCATCATGGAACGCTGTAAGCTTGGCCTTCTCTATCGCTGCCCGGTTTTAGGTTTTGGGATATCTAGCCTTCTCCACCATTCCTGCTGGACGTGTGGACCGTGTTGTGTCTGTGATCTAAGAAGGAGGTGGACTTGTCCTCTCTTCAGTAAAAACTTGTCGTTCTGTACACGGTCAGTTTCGTCATAGGTGATGGGCATGTTCACTAACTGCTCCGATAACTATTAGCAGAGTCAGTTGCAAATCTTATCGCCGGAGTATAATTAACCGAAAACGCCGGTAAAATTTACTTACTCAAAAATAACGGCTACCATTGGCGTAAAAAAACACCATGGAGGTAGGCTGGATACTAAGGAGTGAAACAATTCTCATGATACAGGAGTACAGGGCTGGAAAAGCGTCTACGCCATCGGCAAGGAACTCGGAATATCCAAGAACACCGCCCAAAAATGCATAGAGCGGAGGAAAAACTCGTCGCCGAAAACAGATCACTTCTTCAAGCTGGACGCGCACAAATTTTTGGTATAACAAGTGTAAGGAAAAGAATTAAAACGGATCAAAAGACTTGCACCCATTATACCAAAATTCAACAAAATTCCTTGCGTTGCAACACATTCTGGTTTATTCAGTAGACATTGTTTATAAACCGGTAGTCTATTGAGCGATGTCCGCTCTCTCTATTTTGTGGTTACAACTATAGTTGCGCTGGTCATAAAATTGTTGCCCATGCCCGGCCAATACTTTTATTGTTTTATGGGTTCTAAATGTTTCTTATTGTTCTCGTTTTTGGGCCGTTATCGCACAAATTTCGCGTAAATAATTTCAGTCGTTTCAGAAAATTTCTCTGCGCTGGTAAACAAAATGGAAACAAAAAGATTAAAGTATCCAACGGCGGAATAAAGCCTATGCCATATGCGTCAACTGCGCACCAAAAATTTATAAGGATGAAGATTATCAGGCATTGAAAGCCAACGATGAGGCAGCTTTAAAGCAATACATCGATATGGAAGCAGGTTTAGGAGAATTGGAACACTGCTTGACGCATCCCAACGCTAAGTGACTCAAATTATAAAATGTGAATAATACCAGTTGTCACAGCAGTCATAATTGCCGCTGCAATATAGACTCCCAATAAAATAGATGGAATGGCGTTTTTTAGCCGCATATCCAAGATCGTTGCCATCAGTGCCAGCGGATAATCCAGCCCCTGCGCAATTCCATAGGGTAGTCCGCCGTGCAGTTCGATAATGGGAGTAATGGAGATGAGAAAGGTACATAGAAATTTTCCTGCCGCTGTGGATGCAAAACTTAAAATCATAGAGTGGTTTTCGCTCTTTCGTACATTTCACAGTAGTAATTCTGGTAGTTCCCAGTCGTAATGTGCTCCATCCAGTCATTATGCTCCAAATACCACTGGATGGTCTTGGCAATGCCCTTTTCGAAGGTATAGGCAGGCTGCCAGCCCAGCTCGCTGGTAATTTTTGTGTTGTCTATGGCGTACCTGCGGTCATGGCCGGGGCGATCTTGCACATAGGAAATCAAGTCCTCGGATTTCTCCAAGGTCTGAATAATCAGCTTCACAATTTCGATGTTTGCCTTTTCATTGTTGCCGCCCACGTTGTAGACCTCACCAATTTTCCCTTTATGTAACACCGTATCAATGGCGCTGCAATGGTCTGCAACATGTAGCCAGTCCCGAATCTGCATGCCGTCGCCGTAAACAGGCAGCGCCTTGTCGCAGTTGCAGTTGTTGATCATTAGCGGAATCAGCTTTTCAGGAAACTGATAGGGGCCGTAGTTATTGGAGCAGCGGGTAATATTCACTGGCAGTCCAAAGGTCTCGTGGTAGGCGCGGACAAACAAATCCGCACTGGTTTTAGAAGCGGAATAGGGGCTGTTTGGTGAAAGAGGTGTTTTTTCAGTAAACATTCCTGTCTTGCCAAGTGCGCCGTACACCTCGTCGGTAGAGACCTGCAAGTATCTGATACCCTCACAATAGTCTCGACAATGCTTGTTATCTGGCTCCTTACTCCAATGCCGCTTTGCCGCCTCTAATAGTACCTGCGTGCCGCGGACGTTGGTGTTTAGGAACATCTCTGGATGGGTAATGCTGCGATCCACATGGCTCTCGGCGGCAAAGTTTACCACCGTGTCAAAATTATGCTCGGCAAACAGCTTGGACACCAAGGCTTCATCGCAGATGTCGCCCTTTACGAAAATGTGGTTGGGGTTGCCCTCCAAGCCGCTAAGGTTTTCCATATTTCCGGCGTAAGTAAGGGCATCCAGATTGACCAGCTTGTAGTCGTGGTGAGTGAGCATATAGTGAATAAAGTTGCTTCCGATAAAACCAGCGCCACCCGTCACTAAAATAGTTTTCATTATTTTTCCTCCGAGATTCGCAGCATATATTGACCGTAGTCAGTTTTCAGCATAGGCTCTGCCAGTTTTTGTAAATGCTCCTTCGTGATGAAGCCCTTGCGAAAAGCGATCTCTTCAATACAAGAAACATACATGCCTGTACGTTTTTGGACAATAGACACGAAGTCGGCAGCCTCCAGTAGGTTTTCGTGGGTTCCGGTATCCAACCACGCCATACCACGCCCAAACAGTTGCACTTTCAGCTGATTTCTGCGAAGGTATTCATTGTTGACGGCGGTGATCTCCAGTTCCCCACGGGCAGAGGGCGTGATCTGCTTGGCAATCTCCACCACGGAGTTGTCGTAGAAATAAAGCCCGGGAACAGCAAAGTCCGACTTGGGGTGCTCCGGCTTTTCCTCTAAAGACAGGACATTCCAGTCCTTATCAAACTCCACCACGCCGAAGGACTTGGGGTTTGCAACCTGATAGCCGAAAATGACTGCGCCGTTGCTGTTATGTATTTGGGCACGTGCTTGGTGGAGCATTTCGGAAAAGCCCCGTGCGTAAAAGATATTGTCACCCAGCACTAGTGCCACATGATCTTGTCCGATAAATTCTTCACCGATGAGGAATGCTTCGGCAAGGCCGTTGGGGTGTTCTTGAAGGGCATAGCTAAACTGCAAACCGTAGTCCGAGCCGTCTCCCAGAAGCTCTTGGTAGAAAGGTAAATCCCGAGGGGTTGAAATGATCAAAATCTCCTGAATGCCTGCCAACATCAGAGTGGACAGTGGATAATAAATCATAGGCTTGTCGTAAATTGGCAAGATTTGCTTAGAAACTGCCTTGGTAATGGGATAAAGCCTTGTTCCGCTCCCACCTGCTAAGATAATCCCCTTCATTTCTCTTCCCTCGAATTTCTATTGTTATAGATAAAAAACTTGCTGAAAATATAGTTGAGAACAATGACAATAGCATTGATCAGACATTTTGCTAGCAATCTATTGCAGTCCATTGATAGCAGCAACCACATTCCACCATTGTCAATAAATATGGTCCCAATTCTCATGCCCCAGAACTGGAGGAAATTTTTTTTTGTAAATTTGTCCCGAAAGACAAATTTCGTGTTGCTCATATAGGCAAACTGCACCGCCAGGAAAAAGGCAAGGGTGTTGGCGGATAAATCTCCCATCACAGAGGAAAAGCCAAGATACAGCGCCGTGTTGACAAGGACCGTCATCACGCCCCAGAAGACATAGCGAAGCAATTCTTCGTATTTTTTCAACAGTGATTTTATCATCCTTGCTTTACTAAATGCGCTTTAACTTGGTCGAAGTAGTCGATAGCGTGCTCAATGCAGATGTCCATATTGTAATACTTGAACTCTGCCAAGCGACCGCAGAGAAATACATTGTGGTATTTCTCCTTTTCTGCAAGGTATTTGCGATACAGGGCATCGCTCTCCGCTGTGTTCACCGGGTAATACCGGATATTACCAATGTCTGCGTCCTTATCAAATTCTAGTGGGTACTCGGTAGCAACCACTGTGCCCTCGGCCTCTGCATCATCAAACATAATCTGACGGTATTCTGTGCTTCTAGTGTAGCCTTTTGCCTGGGGATAAGAGATAATTTCGCAGGGCTGCACCCGCGTTTTACCGGGGTGATAGTCGTACCGGATGTCCAGAGAGCGGTAGGGCAATGCGCCGAAGCGATAGCCGAGTAGCTCGTCGATAGCGCCTGTAAAAATCAAGCACGAAACCGGCGCTCCATCGTAGAGCACGGCCTTGGTGGCCTCGTCCAGCGTAATGTGGGCCATGGCGTCTGTGTTGAGCCGTAGCTCGATGTTGGGGTGGTCTAGCATATGGTCGAAAATTTGGTGAAAGCCGTTAACGGGAAGATACTGAAAATCTTTGTTTAAATATCGCTCGTCATAGTTCATGGCCATGGGCACGCGGTCCAAGACGTATTTGTCAATCTTCTCCGGCTGCAAGCCCCACATTTTGGAGGTATAGGTACGATAGGCCTTTTCAAACAGCAGACTACCGTATTCCCACACCTGCGGGTCCGGGTGGTCTACCAGCTCTAAAATCGGCACACGGTCCCGCCCCGCAAAGCTCGCCCTCATTTTGGCAAGAAGGGACTCCGCCTTTTCCGGGGCCACCAGATCCTGCATGGTTTGAAAGTTGAAGGGCAACTGAACATAGTTTCCATCAATAAAGCTCAGCAGCTTTGTGCAGTGAGAAAACAGCCGGGGGTATTGCATGATGTACTGAATCGTGCTGAAGTGGTTGGTGTTCAGGAAGTGCGGGCCGTATTTTTGTAGCAAAATGCGGTGCTCGTCCACCTCGTCATAGGCATTGCCGCCGATGTGGGAACGGCTTTCCACTACCAGAACCTTGCGCTTGAGCTCCTCCGCAATGCGGCGGGCCAGAATGCTGCCGGAAAAACCACTTCCGATTACAACAATCTCATGCATTGTATCACCTATCTTCTGCTTCTTTGAGCCATGCGGCGGTTTTGAGAATGCTCTCCTTGAAATCCGCGTGGCATTCAAAGCCGGTATCGCGGTAGAGCGCGTCGAGGTCAATCATGGAGTAGTCCAATTCAGGGGCATCTGGATACGCCCCGAAATTCAAATGACTTTTTGGTGCAACTGCATCTCGCATAGCTGTTATAAGCTCCCGAAATGTTTTCAGAGTTCTGTGGCCGACATAGTACGATTTTAAATTATGCCCTTCACTGCCCATTGCAATAAAGGCGTCCACAAGATCGTCAATATAGATTAAATCATATAGATTGTTTCCACTGATTAATTGCGGTATTAAACCGGAATTCAACTGCTTCATAACAACATTTGGCAAACTGTTAGCATAATTTGGGGTACCATAAGGCATTGCAATCAGTCCTGAAATAAAGTCTATTCCAGAGTGAACGGCTATCGTCTTTCCAATAATTTCTGTGGCAATTTTCCCAGCAGAATATATGCAAGTAAAGCGTGGGGCTGTAAATCCATTATTTAAATAACCGAGTGACTCCAGTTCATTTACTGTGCTGGCAAAAATAAATTTCTTTACCTTGAGAGTCGAAGCAAGTTCAACAGAACTACAAGTATATTTCGCATTATCTAACTGTAAACAGTAGTTTCGTAGATTTTCACCACCGAATCCACCTTGGAACGCGAAGTGGAACCACACATCAACGGGTTCATGAATCCTTTCGAGTAGCACCGAATACTGTTCAAAAGTAGTCAGAATACATATAAATTTCGGGTTTTCTAACAAATCTGATACTTTCTCAATTTTTGTGCAGACCCCGTATACCTTAGTTCCTTGACTTAACAGCTTCTTTGCAAGATTTTTTCCTATAAAGCCGCTGACGCCAGTAACAACAGCAGTCTTAATTTCCATCATTAATTTTCTCCCACGGAAAGATTCATATCGCTGTCACACAGGAAGGGCGCGTGCTCGTCATTAGGGGACAGAACGGGGGTTTCTATACCCCAGGAAATGCCGATCTCGGGATCGTTCCAACGAATGGCGCGAACCAGATTCCGGTCATAGTAATCATCAAATTTATAGAGTACCACGGTATTGGGCTGTCTGGTCACATAGGCATGACCATATCCACTCGGAAGATAGAGCTGTTTGCGGTTTTCATAGGAAATCACCTGACTGATCCACTGCTTATAGGTAGGTGAATCCTTGCGCAAATCAACGATAAAATCCAGCACCTCTCCTTGGAGAACGCGGACCAGTTTTGCCTGCGGATGGGGATTGTTTTGAAAGTGAATGCCGCGAACGGTGTTTTCTTTTTCATTGTTGCAGATGTAGTCAACCACAAAGTGTTCATTGATTCCATATTCACGTAAAGTTTTGTGGTTATACGCCTCCGCGCTATAACCCCGGTTGTCCTCAAAATAAGTCGGCACGATTAGTTTTACACCGAGCAGCTCTAAATCTGTTACCTGCATGGGTATTCCTCCCTATTTCTATATTCATAATACCTTGTGTGACACAGAGGTCCTTATTCGCTTTCAAAATTGAGCTTCTCTCCCACCACGACGCGCGGCCGCTGCATACTGCGAGTGTTGATACTTAAAATATACTCACCCAAAATTCCAATAAAGAATAGCTGAACCGCGCCGATGAAGAACACGCCAATTAAAATGGACGCCGTGCCGTACGGATAGGCATTCCAGTTCAACAGCTTGGTAATGAACACAAATATCGCCAGGCAAACGCTGAATACACCCAAAATCGCGCCGATAAATGTGGCAATCCGCATAAGAATTTTTGTATAGGAGGTAATGCCTAGCATCGCCAAGTCATAATTTTTGAAGAAGTTTGACCCGGATTTTCCCCGCAGACTGGCGGCCTGTTCGTATTGAATGACGCTCATATTCATTCCAAATTCGGATACAATCCCTTTTAAATACGGAATGGGATCATCAATTTGACGCATTACATCAATGAACTTCCGGTCATACAGGCCAAAGCCGTTAAAGTGCTGGATCTGCCTGGAATCAGACAGCTTTTCAATAATCTTGTAATACACAGACCGACAGAAATACATGATCGCGCTTTCTTTGCTCGTGGTCTTCTGTCCTACCACCACCTTGTGGCCGGACTCCCACTCCACCACAAACTTCGGCAGCATCTCCGGGGGGTCCTGCAGATCTCCAAAGAGCATGAAGGTGGCGTCCCCATCGCCGTAGGTTAGCGTCTCGAACACATTCCGGGTAAACCCGAAGTTCCGGGCGTTGAACACGCCTTTCACCCGCTTGTCCTCCCCGCAGAGCTTGCGAATCTCGTCCTGGGTGTGATCCGGCGAGCAATCGTCCACAAAAATAATCTCATAGTCGTATTGAGTCAGCTGCTCCCGAAAGACTGCCGTCAGCCGGTCATACATTTGCCGGACGCTCTTTTCCTCCGCCCAGCACGGGATTGTCACACTAATTTTTTTCATTCCCATTCGTTTCTTCTCGTCTCTCTTATCCCCGGCCAAGCGCCACAAGATTCTGCGTCAGAATCGCTTCTCTCTGAATTGTGGCCATTTGCTCCGCCCGGAGAGCCGGTGAGTTAATTGTGCGCGCAAAGCCCCGGATGGAGTTCAAGAAGCTGTCGTCTGCCGGAAGGACAATCTCTTCCGTACCCTGCGTCGTGCGTAGGGTCACTACCGGTGCGAAGCCCGCCGGTGCGGTAAAAATACGGTTTGCCGTCAGGCAGCCGGTACTCCCCCACAGCTCCAGCTCGCACTTATAGCTGTTGTCCATGCCAAAGGAAATCTGCGCCACTTGCCCCGCCTCATTCTCCAAGGTGGCGCTACCGTAGAGATCCACGCCATACCCGGCGGGCTGGTTGAGCCGTGCGGTGGTCACACGGGCAGTATCCCCCAACAGATGTGCCGCAAGCCGCACCGGGTAGCCGCCGCAGTCCAGCAGTGCGCCGCCGCCAAGGGCCTTGTTGTAGCGGAAATCCGTCTCTCGCCGCTTGGGAAAGCCGAACGCCGCCCGAATGAGCCGAAGCTCCCCGATTTTACCGTCCGCCAACAGCTTTTCAATGGCGGGAAGCTGGGAGTGATACACGAACATATAGTTTTCGTGTACAGCCAAACGTTTCTCCTCTGCAAGACTCAAAAGCGCCTTTGTGTCTGCCAAGGAGGTTGTGAACGGCTTTTCTATGAAGATATGCCTCCAATTTTTGAGTGCTTTCTTTCCCCACTCATCATGTAAAGCTGGAGGCAGTGGGATATAGACTGCGTCAATGCTCTCGTCCGTCAGCAATTCCTCGTATGAGCCATAGCCCTTGCCGCCAAAGCACTCCACAAAGGGCTGGGTTCGCTCTATGTTACGAGAAGCCACTCCCACATATTCAAATTCATCGCATTTCGATAGTGCAGGTAGAAAGCGACGAAAAGCTATCTCAGAAGTTCCCAAAATACCTAATTTTATCTGTTTCATAGTCTTAAACCTCCAAAAGGGAGAGCAAATTTCGAAGCTGTATATTTAGGCAGTTATTCACCTGATTGAGGGTGTTGAGCGTGTAGTAGTCCACCCAGAAATAACCATCCGGCAAGTCACCCAATTCCTCTGAATCAATTTCCAAAATACGATTGTAATTTTGCTCGTGGTAAAAGCGACCGCCCTCTTCCGACAAAATGGTATTATATAAAACTTTCTTTCTCTCATTATATTGTCTCAGGAAGATTTTGTCGATATCATTCAGTGCCGTTTCCTCATATCCGGCTTCCAGCTGCACAGTTGGAGCCAATTCTATCTCATCAAAGCAGCCAATTTCCGCAAGCCCTCGCACCAAGAACGTTCTCACGCCCTTTTGCACCGTGGTAAACAGCCCAAACTGTGCCATTCCACACGCCTCAAACAGCGGCTGCGTCCACTCTGTGACCTCTCGCCCCGCAATGGCGATATTGCAGTAAATCACTTGGAAGGAATAGCGGGTTTTGCAGAAAATCCCCTCATCCTTCATATCCCAACCGCTTAAGCTGTGTAGCGGGACCAGCCTTTTCTCGGTATCGGAAAACATTTTTACGTTGTTTATAAAGCGATATAGCTTGGGCAGTGCGCTCTTTTTTGTCTTTTCAAAAATAGAGCGATAGAGGGTATGGTCATGGAAGCAGTCTTCTATTTTAGCTAGTTCGTCCCTGCTAATTTCCTCCGTGGTAAAGGGAATGCAGGAGAGCACTGTCCGGGTGTCCATATTCACAAGATTTTCCTGCTTCATCAGCTTCTTAAGCTGCCCCAAGGTCATCCAACGAAAGTTCGTCAGCAGATCCACCTGCTCGGTTTCGGGCAGAAAGACTATGATATTCCGGTTCCGCTTGCCCAGAAACCGCGAGGACTGCTCAGACTGGATTTGGTCTACCACGACATCATATTGTTCGGCATGGAGGAAATAGTCTAAGTATGCTGGCTTTCTGCCGCCGTGCTTTTGGGTAAAGTTGCTTTTGGTAGCCTGAATGGTGGGAGAAATCTGCACACAATTTACATTACCTGGCTCGATCTTCGCCTGCATCAAAAAGTGCAGGATTCCCCCTCTGATTTGACAGAGAATGCCCAAATAGCCAATCTCTTTTTGCAGCAAAATGGGCTGTTCTGCAATTATTTCTCCCTTTTCAAAAACTTGCATACCCGAAATTTGAAAAAAACTGTTATCTTGATTGCGAATGGTTCCGCTTTTCGCATCATAAAACCACTGTTTGCTCTCGGAGAGCTTGTTTTTTTCAATTTGCACATGGGTATGTTGGTTGCACTCCTGCACCCAGGAGAGAAGGTCTTCCGTTACCGCAACACCCTCTTTGGTGGCCCACGATTTGATCAACTCATAGCACTGTAACTGCACTCTTTCTCACCTGCCTTTTTAGGATTACAATCTGTTAGTTCACCGCCGATTTGTAGATATCGTCATATGCGGCATTTAATTTCACAACAACGATATCATCAATAATTGCAATAGAATCTTTCATTGGAAATAACGGCATAGTTTGATATCTTTCGGAGCCCAAAATATTTTCATAAATTACCGGATCATAAACACAATCAACTTGTAGTCCTATGGTTCGTTCGATGATGCCCTTCCACCCTGTTTGAGCAGTTCCTAAGTTGGACCACATTAAACCCATTGCTCCGATGGATTGATCGACTGTTTCATACAAACTTGCAAAATTTTCTGGATAAAGATCCGGCCTTTCTGTTCCGCAAAATAGAATTTTCATTCCAGGGACATATCCTTCGGTCTCTTCAATATCATCCACAATTCTAATTGCCAAAGATTGCGCTTTATTTTGAGCCATTTCCATGCCTAAAAAAATTGCTGTATCATACTTCCAGAATGCGTTAAACAAGAAAAATGCTGCAAAAATTGCAAGATATTGACACACTACTTCTTTGCTAATCCTTGCAGGCTCGGCTCTTTCAACCCAAAGAGACATAATTCCTATACTTCCAATGATCGGTAGCAAAAAGGGAAATGCAGTAACTACAGACAAATTGCCATCAGCCATCATCACTTCCATAAAATCCAAATAAATTGGAAGAACCATGCACAATAGCAAAGAACAAATTATGATCCCAACGGATTTTTTCTTTTTTGCTTGATGATAGATTAAGGCAACCAAGGCAATAAAGCCCAGAATCAGTATCGCGCAATATGCATACTGAATTCCCCAATCACCATTATCAAAAAAAGTTGGGGAAGCATAAAAGCGCAAAGTTGTTCGATAAGTTTTGGGAATATGGGTAAACAGGGAGAATTGATCTGCTCCTGAATATTCTGTTAATGCCAACGCAATGCCAAGATATTTACTGAGAGACAGTAAAATAGCAAAATACATACTAAATCCCGAAATGCCCATAATCAGCATTCGTCCGGCCATGGTCAATGCAATGCGAACAGAACCGTTGTCAGATAAAAGCAAGCGAATGAGCTGTAATACGCATAACGACATTGCAACCACAATTGACATTTGATAATACCCCATTCCAATACAAAGGGCAATCGCACTAATGAATATGGGGATTTTTCCTTTATGCTGCATCAAAATATACACCGAAACAATACCAAGTAACGATGCCATTGTATAAGAAATGATATAGTTATAAAGATTCATGCCGCTCGCCGTGGAGGGAAAGGTGGCAATCAATAATCCAATCAACAGACCGCCCAAGGGTTTCCGAATGGAAAACATCTTGCAGAGCAGAACGCTGATTATGCCCAGCAGTATAAATGCAAGTGCAAAAATATAATAGGATAATGTGAGTGAATTTCTCATAAACACATCCACAGGCAACATCCAGCGACCAAGCTGAAAATCCCATTGCCATGTAGATATTACATCAGAAATCATACCATCGGGGCCTTGAAGCCGTTGACTATACACCGGAAAGTTAACAATAGCCGCCATGAGAATTGTAGAAATAAAGGCAGTCCAGCTGGTTACTGATATCTTTTTGATGCCCCTCGCAAATAAATCTTCGGCATTACCGATTGTAAGTTTTTGATTCATCATTTATTATCCAACCTCCATATTAAACCGGACTCTTACCTGTTTCAGATGAAATATCCCATTTTTCAATCTGATTGCCTTTGATCAAAAATGCTTTCCTTGCCAGCTGCGCTAAGGGCAAATCCGATTTGGAGTCAGAATAAAATGCATCTATCTCAGTAGTTCCAAATTGTTCTCGAAAGCGACGTACCTTTTCTTCTCCACGACAATTTACTCCTTGAAACTTTCCTGTGTACAAATCCACATCTGAAGCAATCACACGGGAAACGCCCTCCACCCTACAAAACCTTTCAATGAGAAACAAAGGTGATGCAGAAATCACTACATCGTCTTCCCTTTTTTGCAAGCAATACCAGTGCTTGATTTTCCTCTGATTTTTCTGACAGAAAGCTTCCAGCAGTGAATCTACACCCCTTAAGTATTGTAAGAATGAAAAAAAATACGCTTTATATGCTGTCTTTTCAATCTTGCCAAGGAAATACAGCCCTGCTCCAAATATCTGCCTTGGAAATGCTTTCACAATCGCAGGCTGGCGCTTCATACAATAGAAAAACCAGTCCAGTGTAGAATCTCCATCATAAATGGTTTTATCAAAATCATAGACATTCATTTAGTTTTCTCCCTGTAAGACCTTTAAAAAGGAAGGCTTTCACTTACATAGATCAGCGCGAAGGCAATTGCACCCAAAAGAAAAACCAGTCCAAGCAGAACATAATCTTTTAAGATAATAGTCGTGGGATCGCCCTCAGCGGCTTTTTCCACATTCATGCAATACCGTAGCATAATCAACATTACCAATGGAAAGAGCACCATATAACCACTGCCTTTCTCCTCACACCAGAGGGCGAAAAAGGCCAAGGATAAGGTCATACTGCTATACATTGCTCTGTCTAAAAAATCTACACTATAGGCTTCCAAAGCAGCTCGGGTCTTCGCCCCTGTTTGTCGACTTTCATTGCGTCGTTTGCCAAACGCCAAGAAAAAGGAACCTGCAATCACAACAAGTGAGAGCCAGTTAGAAATCTCAACCTTACAGGTAACTGACCCCATCAACAGTCTCAAATAAAATCCGGAAACCAAAAGCGCCACATCCAAAAGCGCCACATTCTTGCCGCCGAAAACGCTGTAAATTAGATTGATAAACAAATAGAGCAACAAGATGCCCACAGGCAACTTTCCGTCTCTGCAAGTCAACACCACAAGGGCAATGCTAACCACCATCAGAAAAAAGGAAAAGAACACTGCCTCATTATTGCCAATCGCTCCTGATGCAATGGGGCGATGTTTCTTTTTCGGATGTAATCGGTCTTTTTCAGCATCATTCAAATCATTCAAGACGTAAATAGCCGACGACATCAGACAGAAGGATAAAAACGCTAAACACGCGGTCGTTAAAGTCTGCATTTCAAATATGCTTCCCGCAAAAAATGCAGGGACAAAAATCAATCCGTTTTTTATGTAATGTTTTATCCGCATTTCTTTTATGTATTTCAAGGTATCGTTCCTTCCTAGCTATGGCACTTTTTACTGCCACATTGACTAGAACAGCAAAATATGCAATATATTTACTCCGCTCTGACTGATGTCGTATTTTTATTATAAATACGCAAATGAAGATCTGGTCGATCTTCCACCAGAATATAATCTCGCTCTAGGACTTCATTGAGCCAAGGAGCCACACCCACAAGGCTTGTATTCACATAAACCCGATGATAGTTTTGCAGCTGTTCCTCTGTGATTGTATATTGAGAGAATATCTCATTGACTCGATCACGCTTTCCTTGCTGAGTAATAAAATATTCTTCCCAAGCTTCCGTAAATGGTTGAGACAAGGTACAAATAACCACTGTATCCTTATTATATATATCATTTGCCTGTGTATTTAGATACTCTCCGCCCTCGCGGTAGGGGTAGTAGGACCAGAGGCTGGACTGCAATTGTATGCAAGTTGTCGCCATATAGAGAAACAATAGAACCCCTGCGGTTCCTTCTACCCTTCGTCTTTCCGGATTCTGTGCAAGAATGATTTTGAGAAAATCATTGAGTGCCAGAGCCATTAGTATAACAATAAATACTACAAGGAATATAAAATAGCGATTCTCCCACATAGTAGAGCTTTGATTGATATATCGGCCATACAGAAAAATAACAGTGATTGGAAATAGTATCACAGTACCTAAGAAACCGTAATCAAAGGGTTTGTACACTGTCTCCTCTCCGCCTTTCACAGTGAAAGCGATGGGGGCAATGGCAAAAGACAGAATCAAAAATGCCCACGCAATCGGAGAATCTCCGATGAGAAAGCCAAGCAACCCCTTTATATGTTCAATACCCGGAACCGGATACCAGCCCGCAATGGACTGTGTTGATGTATGAGAGAGGGTTTTTACATAAATAAGAATAAGCCAAGAAAGGCTGACTCCACCGGAAATCAAATATGCCACTATTGCCTTCAAAGGCAACTTCCGTTTGATATATAAGAATACATCCGGAAAGAAAAAGCCTACGACAGCAAGCATACCAAAATAGTGGCTCATTGCAAGACAGGTCATGGAAATCCCTAACAAAATGTGAAATTTCCATGGATTGGGATTGTTATTTCGGCAAAGATACAAGTAGAAAGATAGTGCCGTAAAGAGAACTACAAAGCAATACGAACGTAGTTCATTGGCTTGATTCATCCATACCGTAGAGGAGAATCCAATTAAAATAACCGCTATTGTGCCGCAAAACCGTCCACGCAGCCGTTCTCCAATTAATCCTACAACATAGATTGACAAAACAGAGGGGAGAATGGAAACCAAAAGCAGCCATCTTTGGCCATAGGGCGCAATGTGATACCATGCCCACGCAAAAAAATCGTATAATGGTGGTGAGATTATTACCATATTCAAAAAGTTATCCACCATAGTTCCAAAACTTCCACTGTAAAAAGAAATCATTCCGACTTCGTCAGACCAAAACGATTGCTTGTCCGCAAAATAAACCATCAAAATAAAGATGAGCAGACAAATACCGCCATAGAGTAATTTGCCCCCATGCTGACAAAGATAGTTTAATCTATTTACTTCAGACATTTTAGAAAAATGGCTGGAAATTACGATAGAAAGTATTATTCCCAAAAACTGAACCAAGACAAATGCCACAAGATGCAGTATTTCATTTCGAAGCAATGCAGAAGTTTCACTACGTCCAATTTCAACCGACATAATGGTGGGGCCTTCTCCATAGGTATCAATTTCCCATTGATTTTCACCAGCAGAAAGTAGCACCTTTCCGCAGTAGCTATCGCTTAAAAGCTGGATGCTACGGGACCAGCCCACAGGAACTTCTAATGTAATGGAAGCTGTGCTGCCACCAGGCTGACGTGGATCACTGGCCGGACGCCACATATATTGACTTCCCACCCAGAACCATTTCCCCTCTGTGGGCGCACTTATCTCCACATTCTCTTCATCAATGGTATAGCCTTGCAAAATCACTTCTTGCCCTTGGGAAGATGCAGAGTGTCGCCCCAGTGCAGTCAGTTTGATTTCGTCGGATAGTGGGGGGACAGCCAGATAAGCAAGTTGTGCGCAAAAAGTAGTTCCCAAGAGGGCAATCACAACCCAACGCTTAGCAATAAACCGATTTCTTCTATAGGCTCCATAGAGAACGATAAGAGAGAACAGGACCAAGACAACACGCCCGGTGACACCCATGAGAATTATCATCAATTCACATCCTTTTCACTGCATTAGAAATTAGGGAACCTCTGATGAAATCCCCATGCACATCTTGACGGCTGATTTTCCGTCCAGACTGCGTTAAAAACCCTTGAAATACGTCAGTATTCCTGCGGATTTTTGCCTTGCCAGGCAAAAATTCCGCCTGCCAAATCTGTAAATGTTAATTTAATCAGAGGTTCCTTAGAGATTTGAAAAATGCACCACCAGAACACCGTCAACCACAGCAATAGAACCTTCCTGCGGATAGATAGGCATTGCCTGTATTTCGGCTTTTTCTTTCAATTGCATGCTCTCTTCAAATGTTGCAAAAGTACCGGAAAAACCCACTTGATTCATAAAAAAGCCTGGGCGAAGCCAGTCGTGATAAATAGGAAAATTCAAAAACTGCTCTGCGCTTGTCATTCCGGCCAAAGTTGAATTAAAATAAACTATATCAAGCTGCCGTATAGACGAATCCTCATTATATCCAACCAACGCAATGGGCATTTCTGCAGAATATTCTTCTACATGTTTAATTTCAGTTACTACATCTTTCCAATACTCAATCGCTGCATTTTGCCGTTTTTCCTGAGAAGTATAGGCTTGATTAGCAAGAAGTGTATTCGATAACAATAATAGAAGTGACAGTACAACAACACTTGCCCCACATAACGCACGAATGAGAGAACGGGAAACCGATTCACGCTCTTTCACCGGCACGAAAATCAGCAGAGAGAGAATTAAAAATATATTGCCATACAGCATTAAACTGTGCACAAACTCCGCCCCGTAAAAGTAAACCAAATTGCTGGAAATAGGAAAAAGAAGGGCAATGAGCCCACAGCATAATGCGCAAATTTTCTTTTTCTTTTGAATCAGGTCAATGACAAGGTAAATAGCACCTGCAGCCCAGACAACTCCAAAGGAGACATCCAATAATTTACAAATAGCCGCATTCCAAATGGCGCTATTTGCAGTAAAAAATGACAGGTATGACTTGGAAATTCCATTGAAAATGGTTTCAATATTCATGATACCCATACCATCTAGGCCTTGATAGGTCGCCATAGGGATATGGGTAATACTACAAATGAGATTCGTGACTCCCAGATATCCAAGCATGGCAGTCAGCAGTAAGCTTAAATAATAAAATCCTTTTTTTGCAATATTTCGGAAACTGGGAAGTTCCGTATAAATATATATTGCCAAATTCAAAAGGAGACACGTTGCTGTCAACTCAAAATAGGCTTGGTATGCACCCATGGCTAAAATTCCGCAGAGAAGAAAACCAATGATACCTCCTATTCCGGGAAGCTTTTTCAACAGATACACGGCTAATACAGAAAGGAGAATGCCCAGGGAGTAAACTGGGATGAGCTGGCAATATAAAAACAATGTTGTATTTGCAACACAAGTAACCCATGCACCACCAATCAGCGCAGCTCGTATTGGGCTTTTTACCTGAAAAATATATATCAACAATGTAGCAGTTAAGGCCATGAGAATAATATTCGTCATTCCATTAAACCATGGTGTGTTAATCAGGTCTGCCTTCAACCAAAGTGTCCACATCCAGCGACCGAGAGCGACTCCATCCCCACTTCCGCGGATTACCGGCATACTGTCATGGTTAATAATTGTGTTTGTCAGGATATAGCCATGGGCAAATAGTCCACAGAAAAACGTGGAGGTACACGCAGAGATATAGGCGGTTAATTGTTCTTTCTTTTGCATGATGATGCTCCTTTTGTAATTAGCTGACCTTCGTCCCATATTTTACCGCTTTTATCCCATGTTTTATCTTGATATACACCACACAAATTACAATGGTAAGACCGAGAATAACACAATAGCTTCCCAGCGATGTTTGGAAAATACTCCATGGATAATTTTTCGAAAAAAGGCTAATGGCGTAAATCGAAAGAAAATGTACGTAGTAAACATCGCTTGACAGCGTTCTCATTGCAGCTGTATTGATGCTAGGAAGTTTCAAATCTCTCAAAAAAAGAAATAGCACTGGAATCAATAAGAGATGTGCGAAATAGTACTCGTGATTGACCGTTGTTGGGAGATTTCCCTTCACCAGAATGGTTTCACACAGCAAAAAGAAACCACAACAGATTAGGACAAGAATACGATCTCGCTGCAAGCGCAACCATATCGGCTCTGGATATTTTGCTATAGTATATCCGCAACCTACAAAGTAAAATCCACAGAATAGGAAATTGCTATTAGACTGAAACGTGTTGGCAAGCCACTGCCTGAAAAATTCGATATCGCTCCCTGTAAATAACCAGTTATAGGTATTGAAAAAGAGTCCAATCACATAAAGTCCCGCAAAAATGCCTGTAATCAGCGGAAGTTTTTTCTCATTTTTAATATGCAAGAGAATAACCACACACCAGATAAGGCAGCCTACAAACCACATAACAGTTGCACTTTTTCCGATTAAAGTTCTCCAAATACCATCTAACAGTGCATAGTGGCTGTAACATTTGTAGTGAATCAGTCCGTAGGGCACATAGAATGCATTCCAGAGAAGATATAGGGGAACGAGCTTATAAATATACTTTTTAAGTACCTGCACCTTGTTTTCAACGGTTGTTTTCCTTCCCAGAAAATAGCCACTACTTAAAAAGAAGAAAGGGACACCTAAGCGAAACACTATGTCATGCAAGTAAAAGCCCCAGCCTTTTTCCAAAAATAGTCCTGTGTGCAGACCAACGACCCCAAATGCAAAAAAAAGTTTGGCCATATCAATTGCGCCATATTTTATTTCAGTTCTCATGTGCTTTTGTTCTCCTTGACAAATGAAGTACAACCATAAAAATCAAAACAAATACAACAGCTGCAACATAGGTCGCACTTTTTGTCAGGTTCTTATACTGCGAAAATACGGGAAGTTCGTAGGCAACTCCAAGTGGAGCGTCTTCTTCCGCAGACAAATTAAAAATTGTGGTATTTTTGCCAATTATAATCTTTACACTTCCTTCATCGGGTCCCACATTGAATGTCAAGCTGCGATTCATTTTACTCGGCAAACGAACGTGCAGAGGTTTTTGAGAATCCTCTACAACAAAAACATCCTGTACCTCATCGTAAAGCCAGCCGTCGCTAGAAATCACTGTATATCCAGGACCATACCATTGACCATCCACACTGGCCCCACGATAGGTCACATTCTCACTCATTGACTGCGCGTAGAGACAAACGTCATCTTGAGGCACATGCTTCCCCAGCACCTGCATTGTAGCCAGGAAGGACATTCCGGTAAATACTGTTGCTAAAAATAATCCTGTCAAGATTGTTTTGAAACTAAAGTAAAATCCAGATTTTACGGGCTGTTCCTGCATACACGTATAACAAGAATCCTCTTGGCTGCCCTCCACCTCCGTATCCACCATGGAGGCAGGACAAAGCCCATGGAGAAAATGGTCGTAGCGTTCGCAAATCTCCTTGGTCTCCCCAAAGGCCACCTGTCTGCCGTGATCCAGCCAAAGGATTTTATTGCAAAGGCTTTGAATTTGCTCCAAAGAGTGGGAGACCAAAATAGTGGTAGCCCCGCTATGAATAATTTCCTGCATTTTCTTGGAACTCTTTTCTTGAAAAGCGCCATCACCCACGGATAAGACCTCATCTAAAATGAGAATATCAGGGTTTACCAAGGATGCGATGGAAAATGCAAGACGGGCTTTCATGCCTGAGGAGAGCTGCTTAAAGGGACGTTCCTCAAACTCCCGAAGCTCTGCAAATTCAATAATTTGGTCATAGGTTTCGTCCATAAAAGCCTTGGTATATCCAAGCATGGCTCCTCGAAGATACGCATTTTCCTTCACCGTCAGGTCTCCGTCAAAGCCACTGCCCAGCTCCAAAAGAGCGGCGATTTCCCCATTTGCGGTAATCTTTCCGCGGGTGGGCTCCATGATACCGGAAATGGCTTTCAGCAGGGTGGATTTTCCCGCACCGTTGGAGCCGATAATCCCCAGCATATCGCCTGATTCCAACTCGAAAGAGACCCCGTCTACCGCCATGAACTCTTTTACATGGTAGTTGTGGGTCAGTTTGCGGGTGGCGTATTCCTTGATGCCGATGTCCTTGAAGTCGCCGGTGATATAACGGATGCAAACGTCCTCCGCCTTTAATGCAATGCCCATCTTGCAATCTCCTTACACGTAGTACAAAAAGCTGTGATTTTTCTTTTTGTAGATCCAAAAGCCCACGCCAAAGGCAAGCAGCGCATAACCCGCGGCAATCATATGAAACCACAGAGAGGGTACGGCTCCCTCGATCACAATTTTCCTGAAATAGCGGATATACACATAGACCGGGTTCAATAGAAACAGATTTTTCCCGATCTGCGGAAAGGTCTCAATGCTGTAAAAGATGGCGGACATATACATCAGCAGCAGGGTAAAAATGCTGTAGAGATACTGAATGTCCCGGAAAAACACGTACATAGCTGACAAGATGAGTCCCATGCCCAGATTGAAAACCACCAGACACACGATGGGATAAAGCAGCAAGATAAATTTCCACGTGATAGGGATGCCGTCCGCCAGAACGAACACAAAGTAGACGATCAGCGTAATTCCGAAATTGATGAGGGACGAGATGTTCTTGGAGAACAGGAACATATATTTTGGTACGTTGACCTTGGTGAAAATGTCCGCGTTGTTCAAAAGTGAGGTCATGCCCTCATTGGTGGAGTCATTGAAAAAGGAGAAGATCAGCTGACCGGAAAACAGGTAGATCGTGTAGTGTTCAATCTCCGAGCCCAGTAGATTGGAAAATACCAGATTCATGACAAACAGGCTTAGCAGTGGAGACAGCACACTCCACGCGATTCCCAGCACGGTCTGTTTGTATTTCTTCGTGAAGTCCCTATGAACCAGCTGCTGGAACAAAAACTGGTACTTCTTCATCTTTTGTATGGCGTTCAAAGGAAAACCTCTTTTCGAAAGATTACAGTCAGTCTGCCAGCTCTGTTAGCGCCAGCACCCGCGCAAACCCACAGGACGCGATGCGCCGCTTCACAGAGCAAAGCTGGGGATATTCCGCCACGACGACGGCATCCACCTTCGGGACACGGTCATATCGGTTGACCACGGGAGGCGTTTGTCCCATCAGGAGCTTGAGAAAATACTTGCAGCGACGCTTGAGATGATTTTTCAAAGATCCGGCATCTTCATTCTCTACGTATTCGCTGTCCAAAATGTATCGCACACGTATTTTTGTGGGCGCCAGCAGGGAGAGAAGCCACGCGCACGGAGGGTCCGCCCTGTTTGCGCAGACGGCAACGGTTTTCACTCCCCTGTCCAGCAGGCGGATCTCCACCGCTTTGGAGGCTCGCGCTGCCTTTTTCTGCGTTTCCGGTTCGTTCGGCGCGTACTCCAATGCCATGAGTGCGTCTAGATAACACCGCTTTTCCTGAGAATACGGCTGATTTACCTCCGAAAATTTGCCGCCAAACGCATCGCGCACCGTGGGCGTTAACCATGTGGACCCATCCGCGCAGGTTCGGTCCCGTAGGTCCGCGTAACACGGCGCTTCCAACTCCGGCACTATGCCAGAGGATAGAAGAATATACGCGGCGTAGCAATGCTTCCAAGGGCAGTTGGTCCCAATCGCGGCAAAACGGATGGGTTCGTCCACGTTCTCATAAATATTTTGGAGCGCGGAGCCGCCGGCAAAGCAGGGCATGATCCAGCCCGATCCCGCGTTTAGGCTAACCACCCACTCGCCTGCGTAGCAAAATTCCCGGCGCTGGGCCATCCACTGTGTCTGCTGAAAGTCAAACAGCGGGGAGTGGAACGTTCCCCACTGGCGCTGGTGTTCTGCGACAGGTAGGGCCGTCAGCCGGGAGAAGCCGTCCAGATTGTTCCGCGACTCAATGACATGGCAGGGCACACCCATTTTTTGAAAACAGATTTCCTGAACTTCCGGAATAAACGGAACGGTTTGGTCATTCACCGTCAGCTCCACCGTCAGCGCGCAGCCGCTTCCCTTCACGTACTGCACATTGTCAAAAAAGGCATCCAGCAGAGCTCTTTTACGCAGTTCAAGAAAGTGAAAAGAAAATTTGAAAAACAGCCGCTCTCGCAGTAAGGCGGGCAGCAGACAAAGCTCCTCGATCCGTTTACGCACCGTCCCGTTGGTCACAATGGAGACAATATGCCCGTTTTCCAGCATCCGCTCCGCCAGCTCCACCGCATAAGGAGCGAGGAGCGTCTCTCCTAGTCCGCACATATTGATGTGGCACACGCCGCCCAGGCGCTCCCTTGTCAGTGCCTTTTGGATGTGGGCGGGAGAATAGTCCAGCGTGCCCAGTTCCCCAGTGTTCCCGTGCTCCTGTCCAATGTAGCAATAGTGACATTGGAAGTTACATGCTGTCACCGGAAGGACAAAATTAATGAGTCGCTTGCTCTGCGTCATACGTCACTCTCCTGCGAATTGATGTTCAAACCCAGACAGTTCATTATACAACTGCTGAATTTTATGTTTGGTTTCATCATTCAGCGCCCATTCATGGGTAAAGGCCTCTATATGAGATCGTTTCAGCAGTGGTTTGACTGCGCGCGCACATCTCTGGTCTTTTCGATCCGCAGATCTGTCGCGCTAAACAGCAGTCCCGTCTCTGGATGAACGTAAATCCCTGCCTTGGCAACGGTTCTGCTCTCACCTTCCATCAGACAGTAATTCTCCTGCCCGCCTTCGCCGCATAAGACGCCCCGCAGCCCGCATGCCCGCATAGCCGACAATTCCTCTTTACCGCCGGCATAGCAATGAATGCGCACGTTGTGGTCGATCGACCGCTCTCCCACAATTCGCTGAAGCTGCGAGACAACGGCGCGATAGTCGCCGCCTGCCCGCCTGCCGCCGCAGTCGTCGTACCGGACAACGTCATCTCCCCCGTGGAATCCGAAACGAAGCCAGCAGTTGTTTTCTTCAAACTCCTGCCGATACGCATCTGTCATCGCGCAGAGCGACAGGCCTTGAAATTCCCCGAAGCAGTAGAAGCTGACAACGGCTCCATACAATTCATGAAGCTCTCGAAAGAATCTTAAAGTGGGCTGCTGAAATGCACTTTCATATTGAAAATGCTCTAAATTCTCAAACAGCCAAATCGTGTCATCCACAGAAAAATGCACGCTTCGTCTTGTCTTCATCGCCGGAAATCGATCTGTCAACCAGTGCATATGCCCTCCATTATAAGTGCGCTTCCGCTTATGTCGGGACGGCACCTGACGCACCTTACAGCGTTCCCGCTTTTCGAATTTTCTCCGCCATCCCGTCAAAAAGCCCCTGTTCCAGCAGCGGATAGAAGGGCTGGCGTACCTTCTGTGCGCGTTCCATTGCGGCGGGAAGCTTTTCAATATCCCGACCAATATAAAACACGGCATTGGAATCAGCGAACATTGCACAGAATTCCGTGATTTTGTCGTTGTAGGTGCGCAGCGCCACACAGGGTGTTCCTGTGATGATGGAAAAAATCAATCCGTGAAGCCGGTCCGTGACCACGATGCTGCTGGACGCATACGCCCTTAGTTCTCCGGACACGACGCTTCGCCGGGACTCTCGGAGGATATTAGCCTGCGGGTTGCCCTGGTTCAGGTTATTGACCCTGCGGAAATGTGGGTCAAAGCCGCGAACGGTCGCTTCAATCCCGTCGGCTTCCGCCGCCGACAGCCCGGACTCCGCGTCCAACAAACCGCGCAGGCACAGTAGCACTCCGCTACGGGGGAGGTTGAAATTGTACTGCAGTAACAGTGCCATGTCCGGAGCAAAGGCGTTTTGGGCCTGCCCAAAGTGCTCCATGGCAACGTGCAGACTCTCCTGTCCCCGGGTAAAAAGTGTCAGATTGCGGTGCTGTCCGTAAACTCGCGTGGAGACTTCCAATTCTGCCTGTCCCGCTAGTGTGCCGTCGAAATAAATGGTCTGGGGAAAAATCACGATCTGATTTTCTGGGAAATCAGAAATTACCCGTCTGCGCAGCTCCTCCTCATTGGGATACTGACTGCCCAGGTTTCCGCCACCCTGCAAAAAGAGAATGTCATCCCGACGGACAATGGACTGGACGGTGGGATACCAATCGCTGAAGTCGTAAGCGGACAGCTCCACAAGCTGGTAGTCCGCGAAATACTTTTTAAAGAATTCCAGCTCCCCCAGTGTGATAGCAGCGTCGCCGATGTTGCTATGTTCCGGGGACCCCATTAGGATGATCTTTTTTTTCTGCGTCTGCGCGGTAAAAAGTGTGCGCTGATAAAAATGGGCGTTACGGCCCAGATCGTAGAGATGGTCTCCCACCAGAGTCAGCCTCTGTTGGGTATCCTCGGCCTGTTCAAATACCTTGGAAGACAGAACCTGACGAGTGTCCTCGGCCTGTTCAAGTACCTTGGAAGACAGAATCTGACGAGTGTCCTCAGCCTGTTCAGACACCCTGGAAGACAAAACCTGACGGGTGTCCTCGGCCTGCTTCAGTACCATATCCAGAAGATTTTGATAATCATGCTGGAGTGTCTCCACGGCAACGGCAATCTGCTCCATTTTAGAAGTCTGTGCCGCAATATGAGTAAGCAACGCGTCCTCTGTTCTTCTGGCCGCACCTTCCGCGCTCCATGCAACCTCCTGAATGTTGATGATGCGGTCCTCGTAGCGATGGCGGAAAGGACTATAGAAGGGTTTGATCAGACTGCGAAAAAATCGCTTGATTCGGCTGGGTTTCTTTGGCTGTGCTTGGGCATAGCTTTCCGGCAGAGGAGGAATTTCCTGCATTGCGTCCGCTTTCAAGACCTCGCGCTTTTCCACTAAGCCGGGCAGCACGCCGGTGCGAGCCTCTGCCAGCCGCAATTCAAATACTTGCATGAGACTTTTCTGATCATACCGATTTATTTTTCGGTTCGATTCCAAAGCCGCATTGAAATAGCTCTCCAGCTTCTGAATATCCGTTTCGTTAACCAACCGCCCGTTCCACGGACCTATCAGCCCAAGATCGTCTGTGGGGATGGAAACACCAAGCTCCAAAAAGTTCTTTTGGATCATCGCGCGCATCATTTCAATGGTCTTGTCCGCTTGCCCGGCGCTTCCGGTATTCATCCAGCGGTGATAAAACAGTACCTGATGAATGCAGCCCACGATCATACCCTGATCAAAGGCGCGATGCCACAGTTCCCAGTCCTCTACATAGCCTCGTTGCTCGTCGTAATACAGATCGTTTTGCGCAAAGAAATCCCGTCGAAACATAATGGTCGGATGATCAAAGGGACAGGTGAAAATAGACCATGCCCGTGCCAGCTCTCCTTCAAAAGAGGTCCTACGCTCATTCATATCTCCGAAATACTCAAAATCGCTGGTACAGAGATGAATGTCAGGGTGGGCATCCAAATATTCTGCCTGCACAAATAGTCTTTGATCCGAGGCCAAATCATCATCATCAATCCGGGCAATATAGCGACCCTGTGCCATACGAAGCCCACGGTTCAGACTGGCGGCAATCCCCAATCGCTCCTCATTGAACACCAGACGAATCCGAAGATCGTGATAGGATTCCACGACCTGACGCAGACTCTCTTGCTCAAACGGTTCTGCAACAATGATGATCTCAAAGTCAGAAAATCGTTCCCAATCAGAACGCTTCTGCGCCATCAGGCTGTCTAGACACTGGCGAATCAACTGCTCCTTTGGTTTGTAGGAAGGAATGACTACAGATATACGGGGGTGAATCTCAAACGGAAGAGAACTGCCTCCGGCAGCGCGCCACTGTGCATAGTAATTTCGCCATTCGGAATAATGCTGATAGACGTACCAGTCGTTCCAGAACTTGTTTCTGCCCCAAGTATGGATGATGGCAGCGGAAGAACAGTCTCGCCCCATGTAGGGATAGCAGCAATAATCTGCTCCCCGCAAAGGCGTGACATGGATTCCAAATTTTTGGATGGCTGCGTTCAGCACGCCCTGATCTGGTAGGCTCAGAATATCAGCCCACTCCGCCGTTTTATCATAGCACCATGATGTACAGGTTTGATAAGAACGCATCCGCTGCGATAAGACAATCGTTCCGGAGCAATATAGATACTGTGCCGTATCATAACCCGGTAAATTGGCCGTGAAACAAGTCTGCATCCGATCAGGGTTTTCCGCGGTCTTGTTCTGGGGATCCTCACGAATAAACGCCGCTCCTGTTTTAGAGGCTGCTTCAATCATCCCGCTTAAATCCCCTTGAATCAGGATATCCGTATCCAACCAAGTGATTGTTTCAAATTCCTCCAGATAGGAGAACATCTCATACCGTGCAAACATCAACACAGAAAAAAGCGAGAAGCGGGGCTTCTGAAACAATTCTGCCGGAAGCGGCGGCGTATAACGGACAAACCGGCAGAGCATAAGACTGATCATCACCTTACGATCCTGCTCAGAAATCGGATCCGTATAGTAAATAATTGCTTCATCAAACAGCCCGGGATTTGTCTTTTGCAGCTGACATAAAATCGTGCCTACCAGAGCAGGACGGGTGTCCGCCAACATAACAGCATTTCTCTTCATGATATTGATCTCTTTCTTCTGTTTGAAATTTCAAAAATATCAGCATTTTTGTAGTTTTTGCACGATCCAGCGGCACTGTGCCAGAGGCATCGGCCGAAATACGCCCTCAATGCTTGCAGCCGTTGCTTTTTCATTGCGGATATCCCATTTTGCCCAGAGCCAGCGGCGGCGCAGCACATCCAACAGCGCCTGCTCCGGCAGAAATCCCGTTGTACAATTCGCAGAATAAACGCGCTGAAGCAGATAACGGTACTCTGATAACATCTGCTCGCGCCGTTTCCTGTTCTGCTCATGCCGGAAGATATTTCTCCATGCGTTGAGCAGCGCCGTTCCCCCCCTACTTACCGTAAGACCAAGGTTTCGCTCCAGAGCAGCAGCACAGATTTCCCCGTGCTCCTTTTCCAGTGCCCCCATCTTCCGCAAAGTAATCGTATCGCCCACATGGTAATCACCCAATATCTCAGGCAGATTAACCAGCTTCGTCACAGAAATTGCACGGGTCCACAGTTCGTAGTCCTCTGCCTGAAAGCGGGGATCATAATACAAATGAAACCGTTCCACCGTTTCCCGCCGCAACATCACCGTGGAATGGCACAGCTCGCAGGTAAACAGCAGACTGGCCGCCAAACGCGCCGGGTCCGACGGCGGCCGGTGCACCCAGCAGCGCTTGCCCCGGACATGCCTTTGCCAGCCGCCGCAGATTCCCACCTCCGGGTGCGCCCGCAAAAACGCCAGCTGCTTTTCAAATCGCTCCGGATAGGAGATGTCGTCCGCGTCCATTCGGGCGAGAAAGTCTCCCGCCGCCGCCCGAAAGCCAAGGTTCAGCGACTCCGCCAGACCCAGCCGCTGCCGGTTTTGCAAAACGCGAATCCTGCCGTCCCGCCGGGCGTATTGGGCAGCTAACTCCGCAGAGCCGTCGTCCGAGCCGTACTCGTTGATAATCAACAACTCCCAGTCTCGGCAGGTTTGTGCCAACAGGCTGTCCACCGCTCGGGAGAGAAATTTTACGCCGTTGCAGACCGGCAGAATTACGGAGATTTGCGGCATTACTTTACGCCTTCAGATGCTCGATACCGCCCAGAAAGCGATAAAAAATGCTCATCATCAGGTGGTCAAAAATCATATGGACATCCTCCGTCACCTGCATGCTTTGCACGGGGACGTGCAGCGACACGTCCGCCAGTTCCCGGAGCTTTCCGCCGTGGTAGCCGGTAGCGCCAATGACCTTGTTGCCCCGCTCCTTGGCATATTCCACCGCATTGATGACATTTTTGGAATTGCCGCTGCCGGAGATGGCAAAAACCAGATCGCCGGGCTTCAAATGTCCTTGCAACTGGAAGCGAAAGATCTCGTCGAACCCGATGTCGTTGGCTACGGCCATCAGTGTGGCGACATTATCATTCAGGCAGAGAAAGTTGAACTTCTTTTCGGTGTGCTCCGAAACGCCCTTATTGAAATCGTTTTGATAGTGGGACGCGGTGGCGGAACTGCCGCCGTTGCCGAAAATATAGATGGTCTTTTCCTCTTCAAACGCTTGCAGCAGCAGGTTCAGCGCCTGATTGACAGCCTGCTGGTCCAGCTCTTCCAGCGTTTTGATCTCAAGCTGCAAATACTCGTGAATCTCTTTTGTGAAATCCATGCTCACACGCTTCCCTTCAAAATGAAATCGACGGCCTGCCCCAAGTCCCGGCAGGTCACATCGGGTGTTACCTCGTATTTTCCGTCCTTGCCCGCGTCTCCGGTCAACACCAGCGCGGTGCGGGTTCCGGCGTTTTTTCCGGTCCGGATATCCACCGTGGAGTCCCCCACGAACCAGGAGGACGCAAGGTCGATGTGGTAATCCCGGACGCAGTCCTCCAGCATGCCGATCTCCGGCTTTCTGCAATGACAGGGGATTTTATACGCCGGATTTTCCTCCGGGTAGCCCTTGTGCGGGTGGTGGGGGCAGAACCGAATGCTGTCCAGATAAACGCCCTCCCGGCCCAGCAACGTCTCCAGCTTTTGATGAATCCGCTCCACGTCCTCCATGGAGCAAAGCCCCCGGGCTACCACTGGCTGATTGGTGATGACGATGGCCAGATAGCCGGAGGTGTTGATTTTACGAATGGCCTCCAGTGCACTAGGCTCCAGTTCAAACTGATCCTCATGGTAAATCAGGCCGTTTTTTCGGTTAATAGTCCCGTCCCGGTCAAGAAAAACAGCCTTTTGGGGTCGTCGCAGGCTTCTGCCTGCAATGAAGCCGCTGGTCAACTCCTTTTCAGCCTGAGTGATGCGCTCCAACGTGCCCACGTCCTTGATATATTCCGGGGACTGATATGCGTAAACTGCCCGGCCTTCTGCAATCAGGCCGGAGAGCAGCTCCTTTTCCAAATCAAACTTCCTGTTTTGGGGTACGCAGCCGCAGATCTCGGATTCCATCAGATATAGTCCCGCGTTTACCCGGTTGCTGTACCAGTGATCCCGGACGTTGTGCTTGGAGTCAAACGCCGTGATCCGCCCGTCTGCCCCGTACGAAACCAAATCAGAGTCAAAGGGGTGGGTGTTGGGGTGGACAAACAGGGTCGCCAGCGCGTGCTTCTCCTTGTGATAGCGGGCCATGCGCTCCAAATCAATGTCGAACAGCACATCGCCAAACACAAGGAAAAAGGGCCCGACCGTCAACATCGGGGCCAGCAGGGACAAAGACCCTGCCGTTCCCAGCGGCTGGGGCTCTTCGATATATTGTAGGCGCACGCCAAACGCCTCACCATCACCGAAAAATTCCTGGATCTTGCCGCCCAGATGACCAATGACCAGCACAATCTCGGCAATCCCCTGCTCTCGCAGGCGCTCGATCTGCCATTGCAGGATCGGCTTGCCCGCCACAGGGACCATGGGCTTTGGGATTTCATCCCGGGTCAGGGCTGCCAGCCGTGTGCCCTTCCCTCCTGCCATAATGACTGCCTGAATCAGAGCACGGCCCTCACAGTCTGCGCCACGGCTTCGTCGCTGGTCATGCTGGCCTTCCAGCCGGTGGCGTGGATTTTCTCAAGATTATAGGCGAACACGGGGACGTCTCCCTTCCAGCCGCCTACGCCTCCGGTATACCGGAAGGCCACGTCCTTCAGCCCCATTTCCCGGCAGACGATCTGCGCTATGTCGCTGACCGTGCTCTGGGTGTCGTCACCCACGTTATAGACGGTGACGCCCTCGGGCACGTACTCGTAAAAGCGAAGAATGCAGTCCACCAGATCCTTCACATAGAGATAAGGTTTGCACTGGCGACCGTCGCCCAGAATGGTCAATTCGGTAGGATTTTCCCGCAGCCGCTTCACAAAGTCAAAGATCACGCCATGGGTCAGCCGGGGGCCAATCACATTGGGGAAACGGAATATCAGAGAGTGAAACCCATTCATATAGGAGAACGCGCTGATGAGCCCCTCGCAGCCCAGCTTGCACGCACCGTAATAGGAGATGGGCATCAGCGGCGCGTACAACTCGGTTACCTCAGCGCCCTGCACGTCGCCGTACACCGCGCTGGTAGAGCAGAAGAACAACTTCTTCACGCCGTACAGCCGCATGCACTCCAGCACGTTGAAGGTGGTGCTATAGGTGTTACGGTACTCCACCTCTGGGGACAGGGCGCTGGCCTGAATGTCGGAGTTGGCGGCCATGTGGAATACATAGTCGAAATGCTCCTCCGCAAAAACCGCCTTCAGCGCGTCCAAATCAGTCAAATCCTGCTCATAGAGTCGAAATTGAGGATTTTCCGCCAGATGCCGGATGTTTTCTCTCGTACCGATGAAATAATTGTCCACACAGACTACCTGATGGCCTTCCGTCAAAAGAATGTCAATTAGATTGCTGCCGATAAAACCGGCTCCGCCTGCTACAAGCACCTTCATAAAACCCGCTCCTATCAATCCCAGTATTTGTCACCGATATAGACCACGGAAGAACCATCTCGCTCAAAGCGGAAATCGAACTGCTTCAACGGCAGCGCCCGCCGCAGGTCCTCCTGCCGCTCCTGTGGACAGTAAAATAGCAAAAATCCGCCGCCGCCTGCACCCAGCAGTTTTCCACCCACCGCGCCGTTTTGCAGAGCCAGGGCATAAGCCTCGTCGATGGTGGGGTTGCTGATGCCGGAAGCCAGCTCCTTTTTCATCTGCCAGCCTGCATTGAGAATCTCGCCGAAGGCAGAGAGATCGTTCTCCTGCAAGGATTTGCGCATATCCTCTGCTAAGGTGCACATGCGAATCAAATTCTGCGTCTTGTCCGCGGAAGAGATGTTTCTTTTCTGCTCCGCCAGAATGCCGTTAGCCGAGCGGGTGTTGCCGGTGTAGAACATCATAAGGTTCCGCTCCAGCTGTCTGTAAGTCTCCGGCCGCATCATCACTGGTTCCACAGAGACGCTGCCGTCGTTGTTAAAGCGGATGAAATTGAGTCCGCCGTGAGCTGCGGCGTATTGATCCTGTTTTCCGATGGGGCTTTTCAGCTTCTCAATCTCCACCTCGCAGGCCAGCTCCGCCAGCTTGCCCTTGGAAACGTATTTCCCTTGATAGCAAAACAGGCTGTGCAGTAGGCCCACCGTAAACGTGCTGGAGGAACCCAGTCCCGTGCCGCCCGGCACGTCCGCCGTGGAGCTGATCTCCACGCCGTGAATGTTCATGTCGGCGAGAACCTGATGGAAGATGGAGTGTCTGATCTTCTCTGGGCTGGAGACCAGCTCGTTTTCCGAGTACTTTAGCAGCGTCTGTTCTGGGGAGAAATACGGGTGGATAGAAATATACATATACTTGTTGATGGAGGTGCTTAGGACGCAGCCGCCGTGCTTTTCATAAAATGCGGCCATATCGCTGCCCCCTCCCGCAAAGCTGACGCGGAACGGTGTTTTTGTGATAATCATATCTTTCAGTATCCCTTCTCAATCATTGTCCTTCGATGGCTTCCCTTAAACACCCGCTTCAGCATCTTCGTGATGTGAAAGGTCTCAGCCAGTATCGGTATTGGACAAATATGCAGGATATAGGAAAACAGCCGCGCTGTGCCATCGCAGCCCTCCCGCAAAACACTTCTGGTGGCACGATACAGCGCAAACGCGGCTTGCTGATCCTCCTCTGGGAGTTCGACGCATAGTGCCAGATTCAGCAGATATTCAAATTGGTACTGCGCCACAAACGCCGATACGTACGGGGCGTCGGTTTCTTTCATGCGTAGGACACCGCTGACACAATGGGTCACGGTGTCCTCCAGCCGTTTCAAGGAGGGTCGGTCCATGAGGGAATCCCCCCGCCCAATGCAATAGCGGTAAAATGGACAATGCGCAAATGCAAACACCGGCTGGGCCGCAAAGACTTGTGTGGTATAATCCATATCCTCACTGAGGGTGTTCTCTAAAAACACAATTTTATTGTCTGCTAAGAAGTCCCAACGATAGAGGTACCGCCAAACATTCCAGAAACATTTCTTTTTTTTCAGCGCCTGTAGCAGAAGTGACTGGTCTTCAGAAAAAGCGATCTGAGACCCAATTTGATTGATCTCTTCAATCAGACTTCCGCTGGTATCTGTCATGCGGTAATCTGTCATCACAACCTGCACACGGCTATCCATGTTTTCCAGTTGCCCCAGTAGCCATTTTAACTGCGCTGTGTCGACGAAATCATCGCCATCAATATACAGTAAAAAAGTTCCCCGACTGTTGACGACCCCACAGTTGCGGGCATCAGCAAGACCTCTTCCAGATTGATGGAGGACCTTGATTCGAGCGTTCTTCTTTTCCCATGTCTCGCATCTGGTATTGCTGTCATCGAAAGAATTGCCGACAACAAGCAGTACCTCCCCGTTTTCGGGGACTGCAGGTAGAACACTCTCGACGCATCGATCAATCCATGGCCCAATATTGTATACCGGGATAATGATACTCAACATAAGGTCTTTCACGGAAACGCTCCCTATCACTCATAATAAACCTATGATATGTTATCACTATATTACAAAAAATGCAAGCGTTCTCCACCTTTTGCAACTTTTATACTCATATATCGACAATCTTATAATTGTCAGTTCGTCACCTCGCCAAACATTTTTCGTAGTTATAAACAAAACTTTAGAAAGTTATCGCCATCCGGCACCTGATTGTTGGACTCCACGCCGCAGAGGTCCGAAAGGGGCCGACTGTATTGCTTTGGCAATGGTCGTCTCATTGGACGAATTATAGAGATTTTGTAGCAAATATAGCTGCAGCATCAGTTCCGGATCATTAGGCTTATTCCTGCGCTCTCCTTAGTTGCTTGATGAGGACCTACTTTATGTTGTCATACAGAATTTCTTACGGATACTACGAAATATCCTCCATTCAGGGTTTCAAAGAGTACTGAGCTCACCCTGAACTGCCCGACCTTGGGCAGTTCAGGGCGGCCAAGTCAGCAACAAAGGGGGAAAGCACATCTCTTGCTTATTCTTTTGAAGGAAATAGGCTTTGCTCCCTATAATCGCCCATCCCCATGCCGTTTGACCCCCATGTGTGGGCCCGTTTCCGGTTATCCTCTGAGATAAAAAATCCAGCGCAGACGGCCCGGAGGACAAAATTTATAGGAAGCGCCAAAAGCGCCCGATTCCAGATGGAATCGGGCGCTTTAATTTGCTCTCAAAAGTTGCGAGAAATAGCTCTTTTTCTTACTTCTTGCTCTCCGCCACGGCAACAGCAACCGCAACAGTCGCACCCACCATGGGGTTATTTCCCATGCCGAGGAAGCCCATCATCTCCACATGGGCGGGGACGGAGCTGGACCCAGCGAACTGCGCGTCGGAGTGCATCCGGCCCATGGTGTCGGTCATGCCGTAGCTGGCGGGACCGGCGGCCATGTTGTCGGGGTGGAGGGTGCGGCCTGTGCCGCCGCCGGAGGCCACGGAGAAGTACTTCTTCCCCTGCTCGTTGCATTCCTTCTTATAGGTGCCTGCAACCGGATGCTGGAACCGGGTGGGGTTGGTGGAGTTGCCGGTGATGGACACGTCCACGCCCTCATGGTGCATGACGGCCACGCCCTCGCGCACATCGTCCGCGCCGAAGCAGCGAACATTGGCCCGCTCTCCCTCGGAATATCGAATCTCACGGACAATCTTCAGCTCGCCGGTGTAGTAGTCAAACTGGGTCTGCACGTAGGTGAAGCCGTTGATGCGGCTGATGATCTGGGCCGCGTCCTTACCAAGGCCGTTGAGGATGACCCGCAGGGGTTCCTTCCGGGCCTTATTGGCGTTGCGCACAATGCCGATGGCACCCTCCGCGGCGGCAAAGGACTCGTGGCCAGCGAGAAATGCAAAGCACTTGGTCTCGTCCCGCAGCAGCATAGCGCCCAGATTTCCGTGTCCAAGACCCACCTTGCGGTCCTCTGCCACGGAGCCGGGAATGCAGAAGGCCTGCAGGCCCACGCCGATGGCTTCGGCGGCCTCAGCGGCGGTAGCCACGCCCTTTTTCAGCGCGATAGCCGCACCCACACAGTACGCCCAGCAGGCGTTGTCAAAGCAGATGGGCTGGATGCTTCTGGTGATCTCATAGGGGTCAAATCCCGCGGCCTGACAGAGTTCGCGGCACTCCTCTACGGAGCCGATGCCGTACTCTTTGAGGACAGCGTTGATCTTTTCAATTCTTCTTTCGTAGCTTTCAAACAGAGCCATGTTTCTGTCCTCCTTTCTTATTCCTCGCGGGGGTCGATATATTTGGCGGCGTTTTCAAACTGGCCGTAATGAGACTTGGCCTTTTCCAGCGCCTCGTTTGCGTCCACGCCTTTTTTCACGGACTGCATCATCTTGCCGAGATTCACAAACTCATAGCCCACGATTTCGCTGTCCTGATTCAGTGCCACGCGGGTGACATAGCCCTCGGCCATTTCCATATAGCGGGGACCCTTCTCTCGGGTTGCGAACATGGTGCCGATCTGGGACCGCAGGCCCTTGCCCAGGTCCTCCAGAGATGCGCCGACGGGGAGCCCCCCCTCGGAAAAGGCGGTCTGGCTGCGGCCGTAGACAATCTGCAAAAACAGCTCCCGCATGGCGGTGTTGATGGCGTCGCACACCAGATCGGTGTTCAGCGCTTCCAAAATGGTCTTGCCCACCAGAATTTCAGAGGCCATGGCGGCGGAGTGGGTCATGCCGGAGCAGCCGATGGTTTCCACCAGCGCCTCCTCAATCACGCCCTCCTTCACGTTCAGCGTCAGCTTGCAGGCCCCCTGCTGGGGGGCGCACCAGCCCACGCCGTGGGTAAGGCCCGAGATGTCCTTCACTTCCTTGGCCTGCACCCACTTTCCCTCCTGAGGGATGGGCGCCGGGCCGTGATACGCGCCCTTGGCCACAGGGCACATATGCTGCACTTCGGCGGAATAAATCATATGAACGCTTCCTTTCCTGCGTTTTTCAAAACAGACGAGCGAGGATTCTGTTGTTGAATTCCGCAGTTATTATACTGGTAAACGATTAACCTGTCAAGGAAGGAAAACCGCTATATCCGGGAATTTTCAATGAAAAGCGGCAGGTTTTTTAGGAGAAACCTTTTGCGCCGGAAACGTGGGGTGAACGGAACGCCATCCCGTGTCCTGGCGGCGTTTGCATCCTGCAAATGCTTGCTAAAAAAGGGAGACGCCCATATTGGGCGTCTCCCCTTTGACTGTTCAGAAGATGAAGGTGTTTCTCTCCGTTGCGCCAAGAAGGCAGCGGAAAGCATTTTTCCTCAGCGCACGAGGAAGCTGCCAAACAGGGAGAGAAAAATAGGATTGTAGATGTCGTCAATCAGCACGGCGAAGGAGGGGTAAAGCACCCATGCCACATTGTGCCAGCCATACTGGTCCATGACCGCCTTTTCGTTTGCCACGGCGTTGGGCCCGGAGCCGCAGCCCCAGCCGCAGTTGCCCGCGGTCATCACTGCCGCGCCGTAGTCCCGTCCAAACATATTGAAGGAGATGAAAATGCCGAACAGTGCCATCAATACCGCCTGCACCAGCAGAATCACGCCCATCTGCCCCGCCACGGTGGAAAGCTTGGTAATGTCAATGGTCATCAGTACCAGCGCCAGATACAGCTCCAGGAACATATGCTCAACAGCCTCCACCTCGGGGACGTAGAACTTGATGTGGAAGCCCTCCATTACATTGCGGGCAATGGCGCCGGCAATCAGGCAGCCGATGAACTTGGGCATTTCAATCATGGGGATGCTGTCCAGCAGCATATAGATGGGCATGCCCAGAGCGGCCAGCAGCAGGCACATGGCAAACATGGAAATCATACGGCTGTTGTCCAGCCGGGGCTCCTGCCCGGAGGCTGCGGATTCGGGCCTGTCGTTTGGGTCGGCCTTCAAATCGTGGCGGCGGATGAGGAATGCGGCCACGGGACCGCCAATTAGGGAGCCCATGATGTTCCCCATTGTTCCGGCGGCAACGCCCACAGTGGTGGCATCAGGCGCGCCCATGCCCTCAAAAATGGGGCCGAAGGCGGAGGCGGTGCCCACACCCCCGGCCATGGCGGCAGAGGAGCACTGAAGTGCCAGCAGGGGATGCAGGCCAATCAGGTTGCCCACGGCCACGCCCAGCAAATCCTGCAGCGTAATCAGCAGGCAGGCCGCAATGGCAATCATGGCGCATAGCTTTCCGCCTGCGTGGCGGATCATCTTCCAGCTAAAGCCAAAGCCCACGCACAGGAAAAACAGGTTTTGGCAAAGGTCCTGCACCACCTTCGTGTCAAAGGAAAAGGCCATGATACCGGAAATTTTAATCAGGGCAATGATCAGCGAGAAAAGCAGACCGGAAACCACGGGGGCCGGAATTGCGTACTTGCGGAGGAGCTTGGAATGTCCCACCATGGCGCGGCCCCAAAAGATAACGATGGCGGCAAAGCCCAGCGAGGTGAGGTATTCAAATTTGAAGGCGGCAATCGCTCCGTCCGCCGCGGGGGTATAGGTTCCGAAATACTCCAGGATTGTTTCCATTTGGTTTCTTCCTTTCTGTTCGGGTCCGGCAAAGCAATGTTCTAAACAAGTATGGGTATCTAAGAGGGGAAGAATACAGAATTGCTTAAAATTGGTATCTCAAAGAGTTTGTTTAGTGCATTTAACAGCTTGTAAACGATTGCTTTGTGCATTCTGACCGCTTTTTTAATGGAACGGAGGAAGTATAACGCAGGAGGAAAATTTCGTCAAGAGGTTTTTGCACTGCTGGTGGATGTAAAAAACATAAAGCAGGCTGCGGATGTGTCCGGGGGATACATCCGCAGCCTGCTTTCAGTGCGCTGGATCGGCGTTAAGCCGGGGCAAAAGCTCCCGCCAGGCGGTGGCATAGGCCTCCTCTATCCGATAAATGAGAAACGGATCTGGCAGTTCCTCGCCCGCGCCGGACGTCTCCTCTTCTTGCAAAGGGCATAAAATTTTTAAGCAGCGGGAATGAGCAGAATTTGGCCAATTTTAAGTTCATCCGGGTTTTTGACGGTGGCAATGTTGCGCTCGTAAATCACGCCCCACTTGGTTCCCGTGCCGTAAAACTTCTGAGCGAGGTTCCACAGGCAGTCGCCGGCCTTTACCGTGTAATTCTGGTCGGAGTCCACCGTGCCGGAGGGGTTCACAGGCTCAGGCAGCGGCGCGGGGACAACGGGGCTCTCGGTGGAAATGGCGGGTAACTTGCCCGCCGCCCGCAGGGCGGGGCCGTTCAAGGAGGCCACGTTGGGGGTGCGCCCATCCTCGGAGGTGGGAACGGTGAGCTCACCGGAGCGCACCTTCTCATAGATCAGTTCCTTTTGGGAATCGCTCAGATCCGCGCCCGTGATCTTCCAGTTGTTGTCGCACTGGGGCATCAGGGGAGTTTTCAGGCCGGCTACGTATTCGGTGATCATATCCCGAACCGCGCCGCCCTCGTACACCACGTCGGACTCATTCAGAAGACCCGCAGTGACCAGCCCGCCGTAACGGTAGTTGTTCAGCGCCAGCACCAGAGTTTGGTCGTCTGTCAGGGACTTTCCCTGATAGGTGACGTTTTGGATGCGGGAGCCGACGGGCTTGGAGATGTTGATCTCGTAGTTCACGCCCGCAAACTCGTCATAGTTGTACATCCGGATATTGGGGTTAAAGCTGATGGTCACGTCGCCGGAGACGTATTGATTAAAGAAGTCGCCCGCCTGCCGCTCCATAATGGCCTTGAGCTGCTTGCCGGTGACCTTCACGCCGTAAAGCGTGTTGTCATACTTGTAGATCTTCACGCTGTCCCGATTCAGGAAGGGGCCCTTTTCCAGATTGGAGCTCGCATCAAACAGGGCCGCCAGGGACACATCCGCTTTGGCGTTTTCCATCTGCACCTTGTTAATAAGATCCACAACGGGGTTGTCCTGTAAAATGGCGTTGGGAATGCCGGGGAGCAGCTCCACGGGGTCCAGGAACGTCTCGCCCACTTCGCCCACCGCCTTGGAGGCCAGGGCCTTGCTCTTTTCATCCAGTGACTTGAACTGCTTCAAAAACGCGGCGTCGGGGGTCGCGGCGGAGCAGTCCAGCAGGTCGCCGTCGGCCTTGGTCACGTCCCAGCCGCCATCCTTTTTCGTCAGGGAAAGGGTAAGCTTGGAGACGTACTGCCCGTTGGAACCCGGCTCCAGCACAGGGATGCCGTTGATCGTCTCGTCCACCACGGCGTGGGCATGGCCGATAAACAGCGCGTCGATCTTGTCGCCGTAAGTTTCGGCAACCTCCCGGACGCCCTCGGTGCCATATTCGCCGTCCAGTCCGTAGTGCACGGAGCCGATGATCACGTCGGCCTTCCCCTCCAGCTCGGTGAGGATTTTGCCCGTTTCCTCCATGGGGGTGGTGAAGGTCATGTTGTCATAGCGGGAAGAGTCGGATTTTTCCCAGATAGGGATGTGGGGCGCGTCGATGCCAAACACGGCCACCTTCACGCCGTCAACGTCGAAAATGTGATAGGCGTCCAGCCAGCGGGCGCCGTCCTTGCGGTAGATGTTGCCCGCCAGGGTGACGCCCTGAAAGTCCTGAATCTCCTTGGTCAGGTATTTGAACTCAAAGTTAAACTCGTGGTTGCCCAAAGTCCACACGTCGTAGTCCAGATAGTTCAGCGCGTCGATCATGGGGTGGGGCGTATCGCTTCTGAATTCCTGAATGTAGTTAGCTTGGGTGGAATCGCCGGTGTCAATGAGAAGCAGCTTGGGGTCGACCTTTCGTTCCGCCGCGATAATGGCCGCCGCGTGGGCCATGCTGGTCTTGTTTTCCTTATTGGACGCGTAGTCGAAGGGATTGACCATGCCGTGCAGATCGCTGGTCTGGAGAATGGTAAGGGTTCGGGTATCCTCCGCCGCCAGAGCGGGGACAGCCAAACTCACTGCCATCACCAGAGCCAGAAGCAGCGCTGATAACTTTTTCCGTTTCATTCCTCAGCCTCCTCAAAATGTTTTCAATGGGGATGGCTTCATTATAGTGCCAAGGTAATTTTTTTACAACAGCTTTTCCAAAAATAGGATAAAAGCTTTTTTTAAAAAGACAGCGCGCCCGCCGTCTCATGGGACGGCGGGCGCGCAACGTGATCCTGCAAAAAGGTTTTCAGTGTGCTTGATCAGCTTCAAGCCGGGCCAAAAGCTCCCGGCAGGCGGTGGCATAGGCCTCCTCCTCCATCCGGTAAATGGGAAGTTCCTCCGGCAGCGCTTCGCCCCGCCGGTCGTAAATGGCGGAGATCACGCGGCGCAGAAGGGGCGGATTTTTCACCAGAAGGGGCCCCGTCAACTCGGAGGCAAACACGTTGTTTTTCCGAAAGCCCTCCGGCCCCTGTTCTTTCTCGTTGCCATAGCCCAGAGACAGCTTTGACACAAGGGGGGTGACAATGCCGCTTACCAGCGTGCAGGAGTTCATAAAGCCCACCACAGGTTCCTCGTACAAATCCGTGTGTCCGTATACGTCCCCCACGAATCGCTTTCTTCCCTGCTGGCTGCTGAAAGCGCCTACCCGAAGGCCCATGTAATACGTTCCCGCCGCATCGGTCACGGACTGACCCAGCATCTGCATGGCCGTTCCGCAAAAAAGCATGGCCACGCCGTCGTCCACGGCGGCGCGAAGCTCCTTTCCAAAGCGGACTAAATCCTCGATAGCGGCTTTTTGGCTGCGCTCCGTCCCCGCACCCACAAACACGAAATCCGCGTTTGAAAAATCCATGGCGTCGCCGGGGTGAAGCGTTTCCACTGTCACAGTGTTGCCCATGTCCTCGAGATGGCGGCGCAGAATCGCAAGGTTTCCCCAGCTCCCGTACAGGTTCATCAGGTCGGGATAGATGTGCAAAAACCGAAGCTCCATCACACAGCCTCCTTTTCCACATGGGCCAGAAGCTTATCCCGGTCGGAGAAGCAGGTGAGGACGTACACGTCCTCCGCCCCATTGTTTTTCAAAGCTTCGCAGGCCTCGGCAATGTCGGGATGCAGCTCAATTTTCTCTCCCGGCACGTCCGTAAAGGACAGGCGCACCGCAAGGTCGGACGCATACTGCCCGCATAAGAGCACCCGCTCCACCTGCTCACAGTTCAAAAGGTCAAAGTCAATGTCCCACAGCCAGCTTGTCTCGCTGGTGTAGTACTTGCGGCTCACCGCGTCCACAATCACCACCACCGTGCAGGGATCCTCCGTGGCCTTTACATAGCGCAGATTCGTGTCGTAGGCAATGGAGTTTTCATGCTTGCTGGTGAGCAGCATTCCGTGGTGCGCGCCCAGCAGAAAGCGGACCATCCGCCCGTTTTTCAAAATATAATTGTCAATGGTCTTTGCGATTTCTGTGCCCGGCACGCCGCACTCATGGCACACGGCGCAGGCCGCCAGAATATTATAGACGTTATAAATGCTGCGGAAGGCCAGGTGGACGGTCAGCGCGTCGCCGATGCGCAAAATTCCCTCATCCAAATCCAGCTCCGTGGCGGCATAGTCGATTTCAAAGGGGCGGGCAAACTCACACTCGGGGCAGGAGTAGCTGCCGATGTGGTTGAAATGGTAGTAGCGATACTCCATGGGAGACTTGCATATTGGGCAATAGGCCCCGTCGTGGTAGACGCCGGAGGGTTCCTCCGTGGAAATGGAACAGCGCTCCAGCCCAAACCATTTCACGTTGTCCCGGTTCACACCAAAGCAGGCGGAAAGAGGATCGTCGGCGTTGAGAATCAGCCGCGTCTCCGGAAACATGGCGGGCGAAAGCGCATCAAATACCCACTCGGGGTGGCCGTTCCGGGTCAACTGGTCCCGGTACAGGTTCGTAACTACAAAATGGGTGGGATGGAAAAATTGAAAGCTGTGGACGGCGTACCGCTCGTCGGACTCAATCAGCAATACGTCGGCGCGCATCACGCCGCCAAAAGTGCAGTGGGTCAGCACCGTGGTGGTCACGCCCTCAATCTGGTTGGAGCCTTCTTCATTGTATACCACCGTTTTTCCCGATGCCCGCAAAATGGCGGCAATCATCTCCACGGTGGAGGTCTTGCCGTTGGAGCCGGTGACGGCGATTACCAAAGGGGGCAGCGTCACCTGACGCAGAATGTCCGGGCAGATCCGCAGCGCGTACTTGCCGGGCAGGGAGCTGCCGCGCCCCACCAGCTTTCCCACAAAGCGGCCCGCCTTGCAGATCAGGATGGCAAGAAACTTTTTCATGGCTCAGAGCTCTCCTCCTTCTCCGAAAAATCGCGGAACTCCGCGATGGCCCGGACGGGTGCGCCGTCCGCATCCATAAATTTCATCGGCAGGGCAAAAAACATCATGTCCTTCCGGCCTACCACCTTTTTCAGGCACAGGCTTTCCACAATCACCAGTCCGCCGCCAAGCAGCACCTTGTGAACCGGCCTGCACGGGGTGGCCAGCGTGTCCACGCTCAGCGCGTCGGTTCCAACGCCCTTTAATCCGCAGGAGACGAGATACTGGGCCGCCTCCTTGTCCGGGACGGGAAAGGTGTCTTCAAAATAGGCGTCGGTCCCCCACTTTTTCTCCCAACCGGTGTAAAACAGGACAAAGTCGGTGGATAGCACCGCGCCGTTGAGGCCGCGCAGAAATTCCGCCGTGATGACCTCGCCGGGGGCAAGAGCGGATACGTCCACCACCGCCGCCCGTCCGCAGAACTGTGATACGGGCAGCACGTCCAGCGTGGACCCGTGGGACAAGATGTGGGAGGGCGCGTCCATGTGGGTGCCGGTATGGGAGGCAAACTGAAGCAGCGTCTCCCGATAGCCATTCCGGGTCAGATTTCCGGTGGACTGGAACACGGGCTGAGAGGTGCCGGGATAAACCGGCATGTCTTCGCAGATGGTGTGCGTCAGGTCGAGAATCATAGTATAACTTCCTTTTCCCGAAAGTAAACCGCGCGCCGTTTTCCATAGCGCGCATTTTTCAGTTGACTTGGCCGGGCTGTGGTCGGGCGAAGTCAGCGGCTGAGATAAACCATCAAAACGGCGATGTCCGCCGGGGATACGCCGGAAATCCGGGAGGCCTGTCCCATGTCGGCGGGGCGGAGGTCGGCCAGCTTTTCCCGGGCCTCCAGGCGAAGTCCCCCGATGGAGGCGTAATCCAAATCCAGGGGAAGGGCCTTGCCCTCCATGCGGCGGAAATCCTCCACCTGCTTTTCCTGCCGGCGGATGTACCCCTCGTACTTCACATTCAGCTCCACCTGCTCCGCCTCGGCAGGGGTCAGGTCGGGACGGCCGGGGTCATAGGGGGACAGCTCCTCATAGTGGACGCCGGGGCGGCGAAGCAGGTCAATCAGGCGGCAGCCGTCGGTCACATCTGCCGTCTCCTTTTCTGAGAGAAACGCGGATAAAGCAGCCGAGGGGCCAACGCCCGAATGGGTCAGGCGGTGAATTTCCCGGTCCACCCGGGCGTATTTTTCCTCCACCGCCTGCAAGCGGTCTTCAGAAATCAGGCCGATGCGGTGGCCGATGGGGGTCAGCCGCCGGTCGGCGTTGTCCTCCCGCAAAAGCAGGCGGTATTCACTCCGGGAGGTCATCATGCGGTAAGGTTCTTCGGTTCCCTTGGTCACAAGGTCGTCAATCAGCGTGCCGATGTAGGATTCCGACCGGGAGAGGACCACAGGGGGCCTTCCCAGCAGCTTCATGGCGGCGTTCACCCCCGCCATAAACCCCTGCACCGCCGCTTCCTCATAGCCAGAGGAGCCGTTAAACTGCCCCGCGCCATAAAGCCCCAGAATTTTTTTGGATTCCAGTGTCGCGTACAGGGCCAGAGGGTCCACGCAGTCATACTCAATGGCATAGGCCGGGCGGGTCATTTCCGCATGTCCAAGGCCCGGAACACTGTGAAGCATTTCAAGCTGAATCTCCTCCGGCATGGAGGAGGAAAAGCCCTGTATATACAGCTCCTCGGTATTCAGCCCCATGGGCTCTACAAACAGCTGGTGGCGCTTTTTGTCGGGAAAGCGGACCACCTTCGTCTCAAAGGAGGGGCAGTACCGGGGGCCTACCCCCTCGATCACCCCCGCGTAAATGGGGGAGCGGTCCAGATGATCCAGCGCAATCTGCTTTGTCTCCTCCGTGGTCCAGGTCAGCCAGCAGACCGCCCGGTTCACCGGCGGCGTTTCAGTGGTAAAGGAAAAGGGGGGAGCCAAATCGTCTCCTACCTGTAACTCCATCTCGTCAAAGTCCACGCTGCGGGCGTTGACGCGGGGCGGCGTGCCGGTTTTGAACCGGCGCAGGGGCAAACCAAGCTCCACAAGAGAGTCCGTCAGGCGGTTTGCGGCGTGCATCCCGTCGGGGCCCGAGGCTTCCACGCACTCGCCGATGAGCGTCCGTCCATTTAAATAGGTGCCGCTGGCAACAATCACGGCCCGGACGGAAAACACCGCCCCGGTGGAAAGCACCACCTCGCTCACCGCGCCGTCCCGGGTTCGGATTTCCACCGCTTCGCCCTGACGGACGGTGAGGTGCTCCTGCCGCTCCAGTGTGTGCTTCATCCGCTCCTGATATTTCCGCCGGTCCGCCTGTGCCCGTAGGGACCAGACCGCGGGGCCTTTTCCCCGGTTCAAAAGGCGGTATTGAATGCAGCATTCGTCCGCGGCCCTTGCCATTTCGCCGCCCAGCGCGTCCAGCTCCCGGACAAGGTGGCCCTTGCCGGTGCCGCCGATGGCGGGGTTGCAGGGCATGTTGCCCACCGCGTCCAGATTGATGGTGAACACCACGGTACGCAGGCCCAGCCGGGCGGCGGCCAGCGCCGCCTCAATCCCCGCGTGGCCCGCGCCGATCACTGCGATATCAAATTGTCCGGCATGAAATTCTCTCATGGTCAATCCTCAAAAAGTCCCGTTCAGGGACTGAAATCACAGCGTCTTCCGCAGTGTCAGAGCCGCCACCTCCGGCCGGTTGAACAGCCGGGCAGAGGGAAAAATGTTGCCAAGGCCCCGGGAGACAAAAAGCTCTGCGCCTTCCACCGTGTAAAACCCAGCGGTGTAGGACGGAAAAAGACCCTGATGGGGGTCTACCAGTCCGTCGGTAAAGGGAAGGCGGACAAGGCCGCCGTGACCGTGGCCCGCCAGCGTCAAATCATAGCCCAGCCGGTAATATTCTGTGGCAAAACGGTTGTTCCGGTGGGCCAGCAAAAGGCGAAAATCGTTTTCGCCATAGGCTTTCAGCAGCTCCTGCGTCACGTCCTCGGGCGTTTTCTGGTCGGCGTAGGCATTGGGATCATCCACGCCGGAGAGAAGAATCCGTTCATTGCCGCGCTCGATGGCAACGGTTTGGTTCCGCAGGCAGATGACGCCCGCGCTTTCCAGCGCGGCGCAGATATCCTCTGCCTGCCGTAAGGCCCACTCGTGGTTCCCTGTTACATAATAGGTGGGGGCCAGGGCCGACAGCGCGCCGCCGATAGCGGCGGCGTATTGAAGAGGCTTTTTTGTATATTCGTCCACCAGATCGCCGGTGATGGCAATCAAATCCGGGGACTGGGCCGCCACCGCGTCCAGCAGGCGCTTGTTTCCCTCGCCAAACTCCTTCCCGTGAAGGTCAGAAAGCTGAACGACTACAAGCCCGTCAAACCCGGCGGGAAGGCGGACAGAGGAAAACTCAGCCCGGGTTACCTCCAGCGCGTTGTTATCCCAGATTACAAAACCGGTCAGTGCCATAACAATCAGCGCCGTCCCCGCAATGCGGCGGCGCACCGTAGCTTTTTTCATCAGCAGCGTCCCTCAAACCGTTCTTCGCGCCGCTGAAGCGACGCGGTCCGGGCCGCCGGGAAAATACGGCGGCGGTTTACGGTGAATGCAAGCAGCCTCGGCCACTTCGCGTATGGTGATTATAACATAAATTTATGACCTCTGACGAGATGAAAATTCAACAAAGAACCAAAAATAATTTGCCTTTTCAGGGGGGCGTCTCGTGAGATATGACAAAACCAAGGGATGTCCGACAGCGTTTTGGGTGTAAAATAGAGTTTTGAAAAAATTATTAAAAGTGAAGAATTGTAAGATGCATATAAAAAATGTTAAGTTTTTGTAACAAGTGTCAAAAAGCACTTGCCTTTTAGAAAAAACCGGCTATAATGAAAATTACAAAAGAACAGAGAGGAGGCGCATACAATGATGCAGAACGACAAGTTCACAGCGTTTGATCTGGACGACCTGATTTATGGCACTGCCACACAGGTACCCAGCGATCGCTAAGGCAGCAACGGAGCCGCGCTTGTAAAAGCGTGGGTTTTTTCTATTTTGGGAAGAAATTGGACCTGAACCGGCGGCGGACGCGCCCCGGCAGGCCGCTGCCGCCACACGCAAAACGTAATAAGATGGATTTGACGCCGCGAGGGAAAGCCTCGGCGGCGTTTTTTGACGCTTTAGGAGCAAAGCGGGCGCGGCCGGCACAAATGGAGCCGCATCCCCACTTAAATAAAAAAATTGATTGATTTCAGGTAAAATGTTGGAAAAATCAGTGGATTTTCCACCACAGATGTGATATATTTAAACCACAAAGGGAAATTTTGGCGAGTTGCGCGCCAAACCCGCAGAAGGGAGAGGAACGCCCGCATGAACGTAAAAAAGTTTGCCGCCCTGTTTTTGTCCGCCGCGCTCCTGACCGGCTGCGGTATGCTTGAGGAGGCGGCGGTTTCCTCTGCCGTTTCCGACGGGAAACCGTCGGAGGCTGTGGCTGCTTCGCCGCAGGAGGGTGCCCCTGGGTCTGCGGAAATGATGAATGCGGCGGAAACCACGGGCAGCGCCCGAGAGCTGACGGAGGAGGAGATCCTTGCCGCCTACGACCGGGCCGTGGCCGCATACGAGTGGTTTGAGCTGAATCCCCTGCCCTGCGTGGGCCCCATGCGGCAGGAGAATGGGGTCAACTATCAGCGGGTGGAATACGCCGGGCTTTATACGCTGAACGACTTGGAGACTTATCTGGAAAGTTTGTTTTCAGAGGATGTGATTTCCCGTCTGCTGGACCCGGAAGCGCCCGCCCCCCGATACCGGGATATTGACGGCGTGCTGTATGCCCGCCCCGATGGCCGCCCGGCGGACACCGGAAAGGGCGCCGCCTCCGCCGTCGTAGAACGGGAGAAAGACGGGTCTTACCTTATTAATGTGACGGTGGATTTGCTGGACAGTGAGCAGGCAACGGTCACCGGGGCGGAATTTTATGCCTTCCCCTACCGGGAGCTGAACGGCCGCTGGGTATTCGCGGATTTTGAGCTGGTATACTAAGTCCCGCCGGGGCACGGCTTCTGCGGGACTTCTAAAAAAACTATGAGAGACGGGCGCCAAGGGTGCCCGTCTCTCTACATTTTTGGAGGCAAAGCCGAATATTAATGAAAAAACATGGAAGATTTCGTGCAAATGCATAGGTAATACTATCTTGTAAAAAATTTTCCGTATGTTAAAATAATTACGACGTAAAAAATAGCTAACAAATTACGGCATGAAGAGGAGTGGAGAAAACCTATGGAAAACATGTTCTGGATCGGCTTTGTCGGCTTCGCGCTTGCACTTGGCTTTGCCTGGGTGCAAAAGAAGAAGGTCATGAGCTACTCCGAGGGAACGGAGAAAATGCAGAAAATTGCGGCCGCTATCCGGGAGGGCGCCAACGCCTATTTGAAGCACCAGTATACCACCGTGGCAAAGGTCTTTGCTGTGGTGTTTGCTGTTTTGCTGGTGATGGCCTTTGCTTCCGGCGGGGAAATGCTCTCAAAATTCACGCCGTTTGCCTTCCTCACCGGCGGCATCTGGTCCATGCTGGCTGGCTTGATCGGCATGAAGATTGCCACCAATGCCAATGCCCGTACGGCGCAGGCCGCGTCCGAGAGCCTGAATAAGGGCCTGCGGGTGGCGTTCTCCTCCGGCTCGGTCATGGGCTTCACCGTGGTGGGCCTTGGCATGCTGGATATCTCCGTGTGGTACTTTTTGCTGCACGACCTGTTCGGTGTCACTGATGCGGGCCAGCTTGCCAACATCATGGTGATGAACGGCATGGGCGCTTCCTTTATGGCTCTGTTTGCCCGCGTGGGCGGCGGAATCTACACCAAGGCGGCCGACGTGGGCGCGGATCTGGTGGGTAAGGTGGAGGCCGGTATTCCTGAGGACGACCCCCGCAACCCTGCTACCATCGCCGACAACGTGGGTGACAACGTGGGCGACGTGGCCGGTATGGGTGCAGACCTGTACGAGAGCTATGTTGGCTCCATTCTGGCGGCCTTTGCCCTGTCCGCCGTGGCCGGGTATGGCTACGCGGGCATGTTGCTGCCCATGCTGATTGCGGTGTGCGGCATCGTGTGTTCTATTATCGGGTCCTTCTTCGTCAAGACAAAAGAGGATGCCACGCAGATGTCTCTTCTGCGCTCCCTGCGCACCGGTACATATCTTGCCGCCGGGCTCTCCGCCGTGCTGGCCGCGCCGCTGACGCTTTACACCGTAGGCAACTGGGGTGTATATGTGTCCATTCTCTGCGGACTGGTGGGCGGCTGCGCCATCGGTTATTTTACAGAATACTATACCTCCGATACCTATAAGCCCACCCAGGAGCTGGCGGCTTCCTCCGAGACTGGCTCCGCCACCGTCATTATAGGCGGTCTGTCCTTGGGTATGCGGTCTACGGCGGCTTCCATTCTCATCGTGGCCGCTGCGGTGGTTATCAGCTTCTTTGCCGCAGGCAGCGGCGACTTTGCAAAGGGCCTGTACGGCATCGGCATCTCTGCGGTGGGCATGCTGTCTACCCTGGGCATCACGCTGGCAACGGACGCCTATGGCCCCGTGGCCGACAACGCGGGCGGCATCGCGGAGATGGCGGGCCTGCCCGAAGAGGTCCGGGAGCGGACCGACGCACTGGATTCTCTGGGCAACACTACCGCCGCCACCGGTAAGGGCTTTGCCATCGGCTCCGCCTCCCTCACCGCGCTGGCTCTGCTGGTGTCCTATGTGAACATCGTGGAGCAAAAGGGCTTTGCCATGGACCTGTCCATCACCAGCCCCACGGTGCTGGTGGGCCTGTTTATCGGCGCGATGCTGACCTTTGTGTTTTCCGCGTTCACCATGAGCGCTGTACAGACCGCCGCACAGTCCATCGTGATGGAGGTTCGCCGCCAGTTCCGGGAGATTGCCGGGATTATGGAAGGAACCTGCGACCCGGATTACGCCTCCTGCGTAAGCCTTTGCACCAAGGGCGCCCTGCGGGAAATGGTGGCCCCGGCCCTGCTTGCCATTATTGTTCCCATTCTGACCGGCCTGATTCTGGGGCCTGAGGGCGTGGTGGGACTGCTTGGCGGCGTATCTGTTACGGGCTTTGCCATGGCGGTGTTCATGTCCAACGCCGGCGGTGCGTGGGACAACGCCAAGAAGTACATCGAATCGGGACACCATGGCGGAAAGGGCTCCGACTGCCATAAGGCCGCCGTTGTGGGCGACACCGTGGGCGATCCCTTTAAGGATACCTCCGGACCGTCCCTGAATATTCTCATCAAGCTCTGCTCCACCGTATCCATCGTGTTCTCCGGCTTGATCATCGGGTTCAACCTGATGGGGATGCTGTAAGCGTTTATATTTACAAAAGCCCCGCCGAGGTATCCCGGCGGGGCCTTTTTGCGTGCCGGAGCTTCCTTTTTTACTGCCTGCCCATTCGTTTCCGGCAGGGGGAGGAATTCTGCGGATAAAGTAAAATGTGATGAGGACAAGACATTACGGTTGGGTCTTTTTGCCTTTTTTCTTGTCAGACTTGCCCCGGCGGGAAAAAAAGCGTATGATAAGGAATGGCTCCTTTATGGGGCCTCTTTAAGCGTTTTGAGGTGATCATATGAAATCAGGAATTGTGATGGAGGGCGGCGCACTGCGTACCATTTTTTCCACCGGCGTGTGCGATGCGCTGCTGGACGCGGGGCTGATGCCGGACTATTTTATCGGCGTGTCCGCTGGGGCGGCCTACGGCGTGAGCTACCTCTCCCGGCAGAAGTGGAGAAATCTGAATATTCTCTGTCACTATGCCAATGATAAACGGTATATGGGGGTAAAGAACCTCCTGAATCCCGGCAACCGGTGCTATTTTGGACTGAAATTTTCCTATGAGGAGATTCCAAATCAGTATGTGCCCTTTGATTACGGGACGTTTGCGGCATACCCCGGCGAGGCGGAGGCGGTTTTGACGAATCTTGAGACGGGAAAGGCGGACTATCTGCCCATTCCCAGAAACAGCGTACAGTCTGCCGTTTTAAAGGCCACCTGCGCCATGCCGCTGCTGTTTCCCATTTTTCATATCGGAGGGCAGCCTTATCTGGACGGCGGCTGCGCCGACCCCATCCCCTGGCAGCGGGCGCTGGACAAGGGCTGCGACCGTATTCTGGTGGTGCTGACCCGGGAGCGGTCTTATATCCGCAGGCCGGAAAAGTCCGACAGTCTGATTCGGCGGCACTACCGGCAGTATCCCAATTTCCTGGAAACCATGGAGCGACGGGCGGACGCGTACAACGAAAATCGGGAGCGCCTGTTTGCACTGGAGCGGGAGGGGCGGGCCGTGGTGATTGCCCCGGCGTCCACCGAGGGCTATTCCCGGACGGAAAGAGACACGGGGAAAATTCGCGCCCTGTGGCAGGACGGCTATTTTCAGGGCCGCGCAGCTGCGCCGCGTCTTTTGGAATTTTGGCGCGGAGTTTGATCTCCCGGAAATTTTTATAAGGAATTTATACCGTGGGTCTTCCTATCTCGACAAATTTTTTATATAATAACTTTACGCGACTTTTTACGGGCCGCGTTTACATACGAAATGCGGCGGGGAAACAGGCGAGGCTGTCCCGCGAACGACAAAGGAGAACCGTTTGATGGACATTTTTTCCGTCTTCACCCTCTGCGGAGGCCTGGCCTTTTTCCTCTTCGGCATGAACATCATGTCCAGCAGCCTTGAGAAAATGGCGGGCGGCAAGCTGGAGCGAACGCTCAAGCGCATGACATCCAATCCGATGAAGAGCTTGATGCTGGGCGCAGGCATCACCATTGCAATCCAATCCTCCTCCGCCATGACAGTGATGCTGGTGGGACTGGTGAACTCCGGGGTGATGGAGCTCGGGCAAACCGTGGGCGTGATCATGGGCAGCAACATTGGAACCACGCTGACTGCATGGATTCTCTCTCTCAGTGGAATCGAGAGCGAAAACGTGTGGGTGAACCTGATTAAGCCGGAGAGCTTTTCCCCGCTGATTGCGCTGGTGGGCATTCTGCTCATCATGATTTCCAAAAAGCAGAAACGGCGGGACATCGGCCGTATTTTTATGGGCTTTTCCATTTTGATGTATGGCATGGAGCTGATGGCCGCGTCCGTCAGCCCGCTGAAGGACATGCCGGAATTTGCCAGCATTCTCACCGCGTTCAACAATCCGATGCTGGGTGTGCTGGTGGGCGCGGTGTTTACCGGGATCATTCAATCCTCCGCCGCCTCGGTGGGAATTTTGCAGGCGCTGGCCATTACCGGTTCCATTACCTACGGCATGGCGATCCCCGTCATCATGGGCCAGAACATCGGCACCTGTGTCACCGCGATTCTCAGCTCCATTGGCGTCAGCCGCAACGCAAAACGGGTGGCGGCAGTGCATATTTCCTTTAACATCATCGGAACCGTCGTCTGCCTGATTTTGCTTTACGGCATAGGAAGCTTGGTAGACCTGCCGTTTATGGGCAAGACCGCGAACGCGGTCAGCATCGCCCTCTGCCATACCATTTTTAACGTCTTTACCACGATTATTCTTCTTCCCGCTTCCAAGCAGCTTGAAAAGCTTGCCTGCGTGCTGGTTAAGACGGATACGAAGAAAGACCAGTTCGCGTTTTTGGATCCACTTCTGCTTCGTACCCCCGGCGCGGCCATTAACGAGTCTGTGGCCATGGTGGGAGAGATGTCAAAGGTGGCGCGGGAAAACGTTCTTCTGGCTGTGGAGCAGTTGGAGAGCTATTCCACCGCCCGGGAAGCGAAGATCCTGGAAAACGAGGACAAGCTGGATATCTACGAGGACCGTCTGGGCGATTATCTGGTGCAGATTTCCCGCCATGGACTTTCCGGGGAGAGCAGCCGTCAGGTAAGCCGGATTCTCCACTCCATCGGGGATTTTGAGCGTATGGGCGACCACGCGCTGAACGTACAGGAGTCGGCGCAGGAATTGCACGACAAGCAGCTTGAGTTTTCCGACGCCGCCCGAAAGGAACTGAAGGTTCTTAAGACGGCGCTGGAGGACATTATGGATCAGGCCATGAGCTGCTTTGCAAGCAACGACCCGGAGGCCGCCGTCCGCGTGGAGCCGCTGGAGGAGACAATTGACCGGCTGATTGAGGAAATCCGCCTGCGGCACATTGACCGGCTGCAATGCGGGGCATGCACCATCCAGCTGGGCTTTGTGCTCAACGATCTTTTGACCAACTTCGAGCGTATTTCCGACCACTGCTCCAATATCGCCGTCTCTGTCATTGAAATGAGCCGCCGGGATGTGGATGCTCACACGTATCTGCACAATATCAAGCACGACAGCAATTTTGTCCGGGATTTGCAGATGGATATGAGCCGTTATACGCTGCCTGCGGTGGAGAGAGGCCCCACCGGACAGGATAAGGAGTGTATGATCTGAGCCTTCCGGCTTTGCCGGAGCGAGACGGCAACAGCATAGAAAGCGCGATAAAGCGCGCCGCCCATCTGGGCGGCGCGCTTTTTTGAATCAAATAATCAAACGGAGCGATGTTCGTCGTCTACCTGCGGGGCAGGGGCGGAAGTCTCTGCCTCTGGCTGCTGAGGAGCGGATTCCTCGGCGGGCGGTTCCACGGCGCTTTCCGTTGAGGAAACGGAAGTTTCTTCGCCGGTGCTCTCCGCGGGGGCGGGAGGCTCGATTTTCTCGGAAATCATGCTGATGCGCTTGGCGGGTGCCTCGATACCCGGCGTCTCCTGCCGGGTGGAGGCGTATTCGTCCTCCACCAGAGCGGGGTCCCGGCCCTCGATGATGGCAACCATCTCCGCGCCGGTGATTGTCTCCTTCTCCAGAAGATAGGCCACCACCTTATCCATGTCCTCCCGGTTTTCCCGGATAACGGATACCGCACTGCCGTAGCACTCAGTGAGAATCTCCCGCACGGCCTTATCCATGGCGGCGGCGGTGTCTTGGGCGCAGTCCATGCCGTAGCCCCCGTCCAGATACTGGCTGCGGCGGGAAGCCAGTGCCATCATGCCGAACTCGTCGCTCATGCCGTACATGGCGACCATGTTCCGGGCCACCTGCGTGGCATCCTGAATGTCCTGAGACGCGCCGTTGGTCATTGTCTCCATCACCACTTCCTCGGCGGCACGGCCGCCCATGGACACGGTGATTTTCGCCAGCAGCTCATCCCGGGTGCGCAGCTCTGTTTTGTCCTCCTCGGGCATCAGCAGGGTATAGCCCAGAGAACCCTGCGTGTGAGGCACAATGGTAATTTTCTGTACCGGCTCGGTGTTTTTCTGCTTAAAGGCCACCATAGCGTGGCCCACCTCGTGGTACGCCACCAGCTTTTTCTCAAATTCCGTCAGCACGCTGCCCTTTTTCTCGGTGCCTGCAATGACCAGCTCAAAGGCCGCCAGCAAATCGCCCTGATTTACCGCCTTGCGGCCCAGACGCACGGCCCGCAGGGCCGCCTCGTTCACCAGATTCGCAAGGTCTGCGCCCACGGTACCCGCAGTGGCCAGCGCCACCTTTTTGAGATTCACGTCCTCGCTGAGACGAATATTCCGGGTGTGAACCTCCAGCGTGGCCAGACGGCCCGCCAGATTGGGCCGGTCGATGATGATGCGCCGGTCAAACCGACCGGGGCGCAGCAGCGCCTGATCCAGCACCTCCGGGCGGTTGGTGGCCGCCAGAAGAATTACGCCCTTGGTGGGGTCAAAGCCGTCCATCTCCGCCAGAAGCTGGTTTAGGGTCTGCTCCCGCTCATCGTTGCCGCCCATGCGGTTGTCTCGGGATTTGCCGATGGTGTCAATCTCATCGATAAAGACGATGCAGGGGGCCACCTTGCTGGCCTCCTTAAAGAGGTCACGCACGCGGCTTGCGCCCACGCCCACGAACATCTCCACAAAGTCAGAACCGGAGATGGAGAAGAAAGGAACGCTGGCCTCCCCGGCCACGGCCTTGGCAAGCAGGGTCTTACCGGTGCCCGGAGGGCCCACCAGCAGCGCGCCCTTGGGAAGCTTTGCCCCGATTTCGGTGTACTTCTGGGGGTTGTGCAAAAAGTCGATAATCTCGGTAAGGGATTCCTTGGCCTCGTCCTGCCCAGCCACGTCACGGAAGGTAACGCCGGTGGACTTTTCCATATAAACCTTGGCATTGGCTTTTCCCACGGAGCCGACGCCCCCGATGCCGCCCATGCCGCCGCCCCGCTTGGCCATAATCCGGAACACCAGAGACAGCAGCAGCATCATGATGGCGAAGGGCAGGATATAGGAAATCAGCATTTCCAGAATAGGACTGATGGGCGCGGTGTAGGGAGAGCCGAAATCTACGTTGTGCTCCAGCATCCGGGAAATCAACTGGTCGTCGTTCAGCGCCTTGGTATAAAGCTGAAAGCTTCCGTCGTCCGTCTTGTCTTTCTGTCTCAGAAGCTGGTTCAGATTTGTGGTGCTGGGGGTCTGGGTTTCTGCGGGGGCTACTGCTTTCTCGACCTTTGGCATGGGCCCGTATGTCTTGCCGTCCTCGTCGGTATAGGTGAAGCCCTCTGTGGGAGTAATGTGGGCAAGGCCCGTATTGGCCTCAAATTCCACCTTTGCGATTTTGTCCGATTCAATCAGCGAGATAAACTCGCTGTAGGTAATCTCCACGGAGCTTTTGTTATCGGAACCGGACACCCACGCGCCCGCATAGCTGAATACAATTGTGAGCAGCAGCGCCCAGCTCACCAGAGAAAGTAAGCCGCGCCAGTTGTTTCCTCCATTTTGCCCGCCTCGGTTGGGCCCGTTTCTGTTTTTCCGGTCGTTATTCTGACTCATCGTAACGAATACTCCTTTGCCTGTTAAAGCGCTGGGTTAAATTATGAAGCAGTATACCATAAAAAGAAGGGCGCTACAAGAACGCTTGTTGGCTTTTCCATGAAATTTCTGTGAATTCCACTTTATTGTGTGCGAAAACTATGATACAATCATGGTAATTATTGATTCCGCGCAAAACGCCCAAAAGCTGGAAGAAGCGGCGTTTTTGTCCGCCCGGCTGCGGGCCGGATACTTGCGGCGGCTGAAGGAGAACCTATGGACAGTGAAAAGAAAGACCTGCTTACCGCCGAGGCGGACGGCATGATCGAGGGCCGCAACGCGGTGATCGAAGCCCTGCGTGCGGGCGAAACCATCGACAAAATTTATATTGCCCGGGGTGAGACGGATAAAACCCTGGGGCACATTGCCTCCAAGGCCCGGGCGGCCGGTGTGGTCGTGGTGGAGGCGGACCGGCGGAAGCTGGACGGCATGAGCCGGACCCACGCCCATCAGGGCGTGATTGCGCTGGCGGCCGTGCGGGAGTACGCCACGGTGGAGGACATTCTGGCCATCGCGGAAAAGCGGGGCGAGAAGCCTTTGCTTGTCATTTGCGACGAGATTTCCGACCCTCATAATCTGGGCGCCATCATCCGCACCGCCGAGTGTGCCGGAGTTCACGGAGTGATCATTCCTAAGCGCCGCAGCGCGGGGCTGACGGCAATTGTTGCCAAGACCTCCGCGGGGGCAGTGGCCCACCTGCCGGTGGCTCGGGTGCCCAACATTCCGTCCCTTTTAAAGGATTTGAAAAAACAGGGCTTGTGGATTTTTGGCACGGCGGCAGATGGGACCACCGGCCTGTACGACGCGGACCTGCGGGGCCCCGCCGCCATTGTCATCGGCAGCGAGGGTGAGGGCATGACCCGCCTGGCAGCGGAAAATTGCGATTTCCTGGTGAGTATCCCCATGCGGGGAAAGCTCAGCTCGCTGAACGCCTCGGCGGCAGCCGCGGTACTGCTGTATGAAGCAGTGCGCCAGAGGAGCTGATTTAAAAAGAGACTTTCGGCGGCGAGAGAACATGGGAGAGAGACATGGCTGAGATCAGAGACAAAAAACCATATGATGCGCTCACCGACGCGGAGGATTTGACCGCCGGGACCGAAGTGGTCCCGGAGGGCGATTTTTCTTTGGAGGAGATTCTGGCGGAGTACGGCGGCGGCCGCCGCCGGCACATTCTGGAGGAGGCGGAGGCTTTGGCCGCCCCAGAGCTGGAGGCGCAGGATGCGGCTGTGACGATCAGGGAGGAGACTGCTTTCACCCCGCCGTCGCAGGAGGAACCGGATTCGGACGAGCTTCCGGACGAAGAGGTGGAGGACCTTCCGGACGAAGTGACCGACCTCCCCGTGCCCGAGGAGGGTCTTCCTCCCCCGCCCCGGCCCGTCTCCATCGAACAGGCCGTGGGGCAAACGGTGGGGGATGTGATGGAGGCGCAGGAAAGCCTGACGTCGTCCCCGCGTCCCCGCCGGGGCCTTTTTTCCCGGAAAAAGATGCCTTTGGAGGATACGGAGCAGCTTTACGAGCCGCCCGGTCCCCCGCCGGACCCGGAGCCGGAGGAACCCCCCGTAGGGCCCGAGCCACCCCTGGACGAGGCCATGCGCCTTGCCCAGAAGCGCTGGCGGCGGCTGCGCCGCCCTCTGCCCGTATCTGCGCTGATCTGTCTGTTGCTGCTGGCCCCCCAGGCGGCGGAGGCCGCCGGATACGCTGTCCCTCTGTGGACGGGAGACGGGATTCTGCAAACCGCCGTTTCCGCCGGGGCGCTGTTTTTACTGTGCATTCTGTGCCGGGGCGTGTTTGTCCGCGGGATTTCCCGGCTGGCTCATAAATTTTTTACGGGAGAGCTGCTGCTCTCCTTCTCCGCTGTGGCGGCTTTGCTGGACTGCGCGGCGGTACTCTGGCTTCCGGGACGGAGCGCCGCTCCGCTGTATGCGCTTCCCGCCTGCGTGGGGCTTTTCTTCGGGCAGTGGGGCATTTCTCAGCGGGAAAAGGCTCGGTGCGATACATTCCGCACCGCCGCGCTGGACCTCGCGCCACCCTATCTGGTGACGGATTTGGAAACGGGGGCCTGCAAGCAGCCCGGCCGCGTTCCCGGCTTCTGGAGCGATGCGGAAAAGCCCTCCCTCTCCGAGATTTGGCAGGCGGCGCTGCTGCCGGTGGTGTTTGTCGCCTCCGTGGTGTTTGCGGCCCTTGGCTCTGTGGGGCAGGGGCGGAACGCGGATTTCCTGTTGAACTGGTCCGCGATTCTCGCAGCTTCGGCGGCCCTGATGCTGCCCATGACGGACGCACTCCCCGCCGCGCGGCTTGCAAAGCGGCTGCAAAAGGGCGGCTGCGCCGTGGCGGGCTGCACCGGGGCGGAGCGCATCAGCCGGAAGAAATCCATGGTGGTCACGGATCAGGACCTGTTCCCTCCCGGAACGGTCAGCCTGAACGGCGTGAAGCTCTTCGGCGAGGAGATGCCAAGGGCCGTGTCCTATGCCGCGTCTTTGGCCCGCTCCTCCGGCTGCGGGCTTCGGCGGCTGTTTGACAATCTTTTGGTGTCCGAGGGCGGAACACTGGAGCCTTTGGACGATTTCAGCTTTTACGAGGAGGGCGGCTTCTCCGCCGCCATCCGAGGAGAATCGGTTTTACTTGGCACCGCGTCCTTCATGCGCAAGATGGACGTGCGTCTGCCCAGTGGGCTGAACCTGCGCACCGGCGTGTTCCTGTCCATCGACCGGGAGCTGGCGGCGGTGTTTGCGGTGAAGTACAAGCCCTCGGACAACGTGGACTGGGCGCTGCGGCTGCTGCGCAGAAATAAAATTCAGCCGATTCTTGCCTCCCGGGACCCCAATGTGAATCCCGGCTTGCTGAAACGGAAATTTACCGCCAAGGTGAGGATTCAGTATCCCGCGCTTTCCGACCGTGTGGCTTTTTCCGAGCAGGAAAGTGCGCAGGGCCGTCCCCGGGCGCTGCTGCTGCGGGAGGGGCTGCTGCCCTATGCGGAAACCGTGACCGGCAGCCGCCGCCTGTGCCGCGCGGTGCGCAGCGGCACGGCGCTGACGCTGCTGGCCTCCGTGGCCGGGTCCCTTCTGAGCTTTTATCTGACGGGACTTGGCAGCTATGCGCTGATGGAGCCCTTGCGTCTTCTGGCGTTTTCCCTGCTGTGGACGGTGCCGGTGTTTTTGCTGGATCATATGGCTGGGCGGTATTGAGGCTGCCCGGCGGATACACCGGAAAGTCGGGGGCGTTTGCCCCCACCCCAGCGGTTCCGAATAAAATTTACAGAGAAACAGGGACAGGAATTATGACCTATTACAACCGCTATTTTGCAACGCTTTACGATTTGATCGCCTGCATGACCGCGGCGGTGGACCTGCTGGACGTAAGGGTTTCAAACCACCACCAGCGCGTGGCGTTTATGTCCTTAAAGCTGGCCGAGCAGATGGGCCTTCCGGTGGAGGAAAGACGGACGCTGGTGCAGGCGGCCCTGCTGCACGACATCGGTGCCCTGACGTTGAGCGAGCGATTGCAGCTCATTACCGGAGAAGCCACCGAGCCGGAGGGTCACGCCAGAATTGGGGCAAGATTTTTGGAGGATTTCCCCCTTCTGCGCCGCGAGGCGGAGATTGTCCGCTTTCACCACGTCCCATGGAAAAACGGTGCGGGCGGGATGCACTGCGGAGAGAAGGTTCCCCTGCTTTCCCATGTCCTGCATCTGGCGGACAGGGCGGTGGTGCAGGTTCGTCCGGATATGGGCGTGATCAGTCAGATCGGGTCCATCCGGGAAGTCATTGCCGCGCAGCGGGGGGAGGCATTTGTACCAGAGATGGTTGATGCGTTTCTGGCAATCAGCATGCAGGAGGCGCTGTGGCTGGAGCTGGTGGACGAACCCCGGATTCACGATTTTATGGACGAGCTCTCTTTGGACGCAGTGAAGCTGACGCTGGATGAGGTGGTAAGGCTGACCGACGTGTTCGCCCATATCATCGATTTTCGCAGCCCCTTTACCACGCGGCATTCCGCCAGTGTGGCGGCCACGGCGGAAAAGTTGGCGGAGCTGTCGGGCTTTTCCGAAAACGAGTGCAAGATGATGCGGATTGCGGGGAATCTCCACGATCTGGGAAAGCTGGCTATCCCTACTGAGATTCTGGAGAAGCGGTCCAAGCTGGACCCCGACGAGTTTGACATTATCCGGGGCCACACCTTTTATACTTACCGTCTGCTTCGGCCCATCCGGGGCTTTGAGACGATTAACCAGTGGGCGTCTTACCATCACGAGCGGCTCAGCGGAAACGGGTATCCCTTCCATCTGAAGGCCGACAGCCTGCCGCTGGGGTCCCGCATTATGGCCGTGGCGGATATATTTACCGCCGTGACGGAGGATCGGCCCTATCGGAAGGGAATGTCCTTCTCCAGAACGGAAACCCTGCTGCGGGATATGGCCCGCCATGGCGCGATTTCGTCAGATTTGGTGTCCCTTCTGCTGGCCCATCATCAGGAGATTTCCCACCTTCGGGAGGAAGCGGCCGATCAGGCCGGGAAGCAGTACGACAGGCTCTTTTTGCAGGACTGCGTATAAAGCCTTAAAGCAACTGCCGCGAATTGTATCGTACTGCCTTAAATACGCAAGGCCCGCCGTCCGATCGGACGGCGGGCCTCTTTTCGCTCTTTGCTGAGGCGAGCTATGTCGGGGGCGCATTCCCGTGAGGCCAAAGCCCTTGGATATGCGCCTAAAGACGTATAAATGGTCATATTGGCGCACAAAGCGCATAGGGGGGCACTCTACCGGCATAAGCTCTCTAAGCCTCGTCCATTAGAATGGCCGTATCCCGTCGGGTTGTTGCCTGACGCAGCGTTTCAATTTCGTGGGGCCGCGTCACCAGCCCTGAATCTTCTCCAGAATGGAATCGCTTAGTTCTCCCGCGGTATAGGCCGTCAGCGCAGCATGGATAATCTCCACTGCCTGGTCCAGCTCCTCCCGGGTGATGACCAGCGGCGGCTGTACCCGCAGGGAGCTTTGCCCCACAAAGGTCAACAGCAGGCCGTGCTTCATGCAGTAATAGGAAATTTTCGCGGCGGCGGGGTAATTTTTCTCCATGGTTTTTCGATCTGTCACCAGATCCACGCCGATGTTCAGTCCAATGCCCCGTACCTCGCCTATGACAGGGAATTCCTCCTGCATCTTCAAAAACCGCTCCCGCAAGTAAACACCCTTTTGAAAGGCTTCCTCAAACAGGTTTTCCCGCTCCATGATTTCCAGCATTTTTAAAGAGGCGGTGCAGCAGGCGGCATTGCCGGACATGGTAAACGCGTGCGCCGGGGATTCCAGTGACTCCATCACCTCCCTGCGGCCTACCACCGCGCCCAAAGGTAACCCGCCCCCAAAGGATTTGCCCAGCACGTACAAATCGCACTCCACGCCAAAATTGTCCATGGCGAACATGCGCCCCGTGCGACCGACGCCCTGATTGATTTCATCGGAAATCAGAAGAATCCCGTTTTCCCGGCACAGGGCCGCCAAGTCCTGAAAAAACCTTGCCGGGGGGACAATCAGGCCCGCGTCTCCCGCGATGGGCTCCACCAGAAAGGCGGCCACCTCGTCGGCAGGGAGATAGTGGCGGAAGGCGTAGCGGATCTGCTCCAGGCAGTCCAGCGCACAGTTTTCGGGCGCTTGATGATACTGGCAGCGCAGGCAGACGGGATAGTTGAACGTCTCGCACTCCGGGAGCAGCGGGCCAATTTTGCGGCGCATGCTGTTGGTGAGCTTGGAGACGGAGATGGCGCCATAGGTGCTGCCGTGATAGGACTCGCTGAAGGAGACGATTTTGGGCCGTCCGGTGTAGCCCCGGGCGTATTTAATGGCCCCGTCGATGGACGCCGAGCCCGTGCAGCTGAAAGAAACCATCATATCCGGCCGACCGGTCATGCGGGAAACCTTTTCCGCCAGATCAATCATCGGCCCGGAGGGGAAATAGGCCGAGATATATTGGGACAGCTCCGTCATCTGCCCGTAGACTGCCTGGGCGATTTCCTCGTTTCCGTGACCAATGTTGGCGGAGGAGGCGCTGGCGAGAAAGTCGATGTACTCGTTTCCGTCGCAGTCGTACAGCTTCGCACCCTTCCCCCGGACAAAGGAAATGGGAATATAGGAAACCCGGGCCGATTTTGGCACGTATTCATCCTGACGCTGCAGGATGCTCTCCAACTGTTTCGACATAAAACCCTCTCCAATCATTTGTGCGGCGGCAGCACACGCCTGCTCCGCGCATTTTCTGTTTTTCAGACCAAGCTTGTCCTCCGCGAGGGTAGTTGCTTTTTATCATATCGGGCCGCTGTTTTCCTGTCAACACCATTTTCAACAACTTTTATACAAGCTTTGTCTTGCAGTTTGTTAAAAATGAGCTGTTTTCAATATTTTGAGCAGATTGATTGAATGCGCTGAAAAATTCGGGCGTTTATCGCTTTATTGTGGCAAATTGCATTTGATTTGAAAAGGCTGCCGCAATTGCGGGTATTAAACCAAATATTTTCGGGGTTCAAATAAGGCCACAAAAAAGAAAAAAAGTATAAAAAACGTGTAGGAGGAGAGCGTTCTATGGCAAACAAGAGACGCAGCAGGCTGCTTCGTATCCTGATTCCCGGCTTTGTGTTCCAGTCTGTGGTCATCGGCGGCGGATACGGAACCGGCGCGGAAATCCGGGAATACTTCCTGTCAAGGGGACTTGCCGGTGGCCTTTTGGGAATGGCCGTTACGCTGGGAATCTGGTCTGTTCTGTGCGCCGTGACCTTTGAATTTTCCCGTACATTCAGGACCTATGACTATAAGAGCATGATGACCAAGCTGCTGGGCAAAGCTGACTTCCTGTATGAAATCTGCTATATTGTGATGCTTTTGATTGTGCTGGGTGTGGTCACGGCCACGGCAGGCAGCATGGTCACCAGCCTGACGGGTGGTTCTAAATGGATTGGCGTTGCGGTTCTGTCCCTCGGGATTATCGTGCTGGTCATCAAGGGGACCGCTGCCATTGAAAATGTGCTGACCTTCTGGTCCTATGTGCTGTACGCGGTGTACATCCTCTTCATGATTGTCGTGTTTGTAAGGTTTGGAAGCAATCTGCCTGCGGCGTTTGCATCCCGGGGTTTGGCTGGTTCCGACTGGCTGATGGGGGGCGCAAAATATGCGTTTTACAATCTGGGCATTATCCCGGCCCTGCTCTACACCGTCCGCCAGTGTCACACCCGCAGGGAAGCGGTTATCTCCGGCCTGCTGGCCGGTGTGATCGGCATTGTCCCCGCCGGAATGCTGCTTTTGACCATGGGCACGATGATGGGGGCCTGCATGGTGGCAGAGGTGCCCATTATCGCCGTGTTTCAGGCGCTGGACATAAACTGGCTGTTTTGGCTGTTTGAGATCGTGCTGTTTGGCACCCTTATTGAAACCGGAACCGGCTTTATCAAGGCCCTGGACGACAGGATTGAACATTCCATTGCCGCCTCCGGCAAGCCCGTTTCCGGGTGGGTGCGGCCCGGCGTGGCGATTGGCTGCATGGTGATGGGTGTTCTGTTTTCCACCTTCGGGCTGGTGGACCTGATTGCACAGGGCTATGGAACCATCAGCTGGGGCTTTCTCCTCTTCTTTGTGGTTCCCATGATGACCATTGGCATCTATAAGATTTTAAGGCACGGCAGGAGATACTGATTTTCCGCAGCCATCATAAAATACCTGCGGGCCTTCATGGCGCATCAAAGCGTTTAGGCCGGACCGCTTTTTGCTGTCTTGGAGCAGCTTGGGGAAAACAAAAAGAAAGCCGGACGGTCAGTCCGGCTTTCTTTTTAATGTAGTGCAATTACCGCGCGATCAGATGGTTTTAAACTCAGACACCATGTCGTCCAGCATCTGCATCTGCCCCAGCAGTTCTTCGCTGGTGGCGGCGCTTTCCTCCGCCGTGGCGGAGTTGGCCTGCGTCGCATTGGAAATCAGACGAACCCCCTCGCTCAGCTCGGACACGCTCTGGGACTGACTGCCCAGAGACTTGGTGACTTCATCCACCAGTGCGCCCACGCTGCTGGTCTGCTCCACAATTCTCTGGAACGCCAGCGCCGCGCCCTCGGCGGTCTGCTTGCCGGTTTCCACGGAAGCCAGTGTGCTGTCAATCAGCTCGGCAGAATTTTTCGCGGCCTCCGCACTCTTGGACGCCAATTGACGTACCTCGTCTGCAACCACGGAAAAGCCCTTTCCGGATTCGCCCGCGCGGGCGGCCTCCACGGCGGCGTTCAGCGCCAGAATATTTGTCTGGGCGGCAATGTCGTCTATATAATGGATGATGGCTTGTATCTTCGTGGTAAAATCGTCGATGCTCTGCATGGCGTCCAGCATCTTCTGCATTTTTTCGCGGCCCGTCTGGGTTTCCTGCAAGGCAGTCTGTGTCATATTCTGCATGGATTCGGAATGGTGCGCCGTCTCCTGAATTTGGTTGGCCACAAATTCCAGCGAATTTTCAACTCGCTCCGCCGCGGATGCCTGTTCGGAGGAGTTTTCCGCAAGATTCTGCCCGCCCAGCGCCACCTGCTCCGCACCGGAGCGAACCTGCGCTGTGGACTGGGAAATCTGCTCCAATGTACCGTTTAAGGACTGCACGATTTTCTCAAGCGCAGTCTGAATGGACACAAAGTCACCGGAGTACGCCACGCTGCTGGTCACGGTCAGGTCCTTTTCCGCAACACTGTGGAGAATGTCGGAAATATCCCCGATGTACGTCTGAAGGCCATGGATGGTATTTTGGATAGCGGTCATCAGGCGAGCGCCCTCGTCTTTCCCCTTCACATGCTCCACCTCGGTTTGGAGGTCACCCTGCTCCAGCAGCTCCAGTCGCCGGGTGGCAAGGACGATGGGGCGGGTAATCATCTGCGAAAAGATACGGGTAAAGATAATGGACAAGAAAAGCAGCACAAGGCCTGTGCCCACACAGAAGGCCAGGGTAATTTTCGCGTTTTGTTCCACCTGCGTCAGCGGCCTTGTCACGGCAATGGACCAGCCCTCCGGGCCGTCAAGGGGAGTAAAGCCCACCATGCGGCGCACGCCATTGTAATAGCTGTATCCGATTCCCGTCTCCCCGGAAATCATGCGCTTAAACATGGCGGCGGTAGGCGCGTAGCTGGGGTCCTTCTCCGCCAGTTCAAAATAGTTCACCGGATTTGCAATGCTGTTCGTATCGGGGTGCAGCACCGTATAGCCGTCGGCATTGATGCCAAACGCATATCCGTTTTCGCCAATTTTGATCTGGTTCAGCACGTCGCTGAACACCGTATAGGGAAATTCTCCGTACAAAAGCTGGTTGCTGCCGGGAATAGCGGCCGCTACATAAAGCACCAACTCCTGCGCGCTATTGAGAGCGGGGCTGGAAATATAAGCCTGGCCGGATTTTGCCTGCTGAAAAAATGTCTGCTCCGCTAGGGAGACCCCGCGGGTGTTGTTTCCCTGCGCGTCGGTGACAGCCAGATAATTAAACCCGTTTTGCTTGGCCTCCTGCGTCAGGTATTGCTGGAGCGCCTGCGATGAAAGCTCGGGATCTGTCAGCTCGCCTCGCGCGGCCACCGCCTGAATGGCATTGCGGTAGGATTCCATCACAATATTTAGGCCCTGACTATATGCGGATACCAGCGCGGAAGAGGTGTCCTCCTCCTGCGCCATGGAGCTTTTATAGTAAAGAATAGAAGAAATCGTGGTCAGAGAGAGTATAGTGAAAGCCAACAGCAAGGAGATGTAAAGTAGCAGCTTGTTTTTCAGATATTTCATATGGCAATTCCTTTCAGGCCTGATGATAGGTGGCTGGCGCATGCGCGGTCTGCTTGCGCTCCTTGTAAAAATAAAGTGCAACCACAGTAATTTACTGGGAAATACAGAAATGACAGATTAAAGCAGAAAAAATACCAATATCTATCAATTGCTCTGCAATAGCTAATACTAACTTATTTCGACAAAAAGTGCAAGCAAAATACATGTAAAGCCCGTAGGGAATTGCAATTAAAAAGCGCGCTCTCAAACTCGTGAAGAAAATACGATCAAGGGCATACCTAAGCTCCCTGCTGGGTGAGCCAGGCAGACAATTAGAAAAAAGGTACGTCCGAAACGACAGGTGAAATGCCTGCCGTTTCGGACGTACCCGTTCTACTAATTGCTGGTCACTTTAAATACGTTTACGCTTTCCTTCAAGCAATCGGATTGACTTAAGAGTTCTTCGCTGGCTGCCGCGCACTCCTCGGCGGAGGCGGCGTTGGTTTGGACAACCTGTGAAATCTGCAGTAAACCCTGATTGATCTGTTCCAAGGCAACGGCCTGCTCGTTTGAAGCAGAGGCAATTGTTCCTACGAGTTGACCGGTCTGCAAAACCCCATCTACAATTTTGCTTAGCGCGGCCGCGGTTTCTTGGGCGATGTCGGTACCGTCATTTACCTTATTTATGGAGGCTTCAATTAATTCGGTGGTTTCTTTTGCTGCCTGAGCTGACTTGGCGGCAAGGTTTCGTACTTCGTCCGCCACCACAGCAAAACCTTTCCCCGCGTTGCCGGCTCTGGCGGCCTCTACGGCTGCGTTCAGCGCCAGAATATTTGTCTGGAAAGCGATGTCGTCAATGACCTTGATGATTTTGCTGATATTGATGGAAGAGGCGTTAATTGCATCCATGGCACGAAGCATTTCCGCCATTTGCGTATTACCGTAATTTGCATCGCTTTGAATGGTTGTTACCAGTATGTTGGTTTTTTGCGCGTTTCCGGCATTTTGGGCTGTTTGCGAGGTGACTTCCTCCATTGATGCTGACAGTTCCTCAACGGAGCTGGCCTGTTCAGTGGCGCCTTGGGAAAGGGCTGTGCTGGTATACGCCACCTGATTTGCTCCGGAATTGACCTGGTTGGCAGAAGATATGATGTTACCTGCAAGAATGTTGAATTTTTGTACCAGTCCGAGCAACGCGCTGCCCAGCACATCTTCCTCTGAACGGGCTTCAATCTCAATGGTCAAATCTCCATCTGCAATCTTTCCCACTTCTTCTGCCATTTTAGCGGTGCTTGTTGTCATCTTTACATATGCACGTGCAAGCATTCCACACTCGTCTTTTCTAAATTTTGTATACGTGTCCCTTTCTTCGCAGACAGCATTAAAATCCAAGCCGCCGACTGCAATCAGGTCGGCAATTGCCACAAATTTTCGCATGGGGTCGCTGATGATATCCGCTATGTATAAAGCGAGGGGAATGGAAATTGCAATGGACGCAAGCAAAATAAAAAGAGTTGCAACCATAAAAATTTTGGCGGTATTGTGGTTGTTCTCACTTTTTTCGTATGCTGTTTGCGCAATGCGTTCAAGTAGCAGAGAAAAATTATCGCATAGCGTATTTCCCAATGAGGCTGTGGCTGAATCTATTCCTGCGGTCTGCCCGTAAAGCGAATCTTCATTTTGTTCGGTCATTGTTGATTTGAATGTGGTCCAGTCTTTTTCAGCTTTATCAAGGAGGGCGGCGGCTTCAGGGTCCTTAATCGCATCATGGCAGTGTGCAAGCAGGGTATCCATTTGATTGATGGAAGAATTGTTCCGGTCCTCCACGGCAGAAGGGAAAGTAATGCTTTTTAAACTTATTTTTGAAAATAAGGCGGCGGCATCTCCGGCATATTTAAGGCCCATCGTATCCTCGGTATAGAGCACGGCGCTTCTTTGATTTACAGCTGAAATGCCGAAAACGCCGACAGCGCCTATCATCACGGACAATATCAGCACCATCGAAAATCCCATTAAAAGCTTTTTTGAAATTTTCAGGTCCATCAACCATTTTTGAAAATAATTGTATTCTATCATACTATCTCTCCTAAGAATAAAGCTGGCACGCTTCATGCCCACCCGATTTTTTAGCCCTAGAAATACAAGGGCTTACGGGCCGCCCTTTATGCGCGCCTGAAGCAGAGCAGAAAAACCGGGCAGTGCCGCACCTGCCGCTTCCTCTGGATGCGCTGTCCCACCGGGGGGTGCCAATTTCTATTTCGAGGAATAAAAAAGGCCTGTATCGCATGCAATACAGGCCTTTTTGAAATTATATCAGTGCTGGTAATGAACTTGTCTGGAAGCCCGGCAATTGCTCGTTCTGTGCCTTAGCAGCCCTTAGCTGTGCCTCGCGAAAACGGTCGTAAAGCACAGCTGCGAAAATTAATCCTCGGTAATCGGGCACTCGTCCAAATTGTCCCAGTCGCCCTCTTTCCATGTGCGACGGTTCTTCAGGGTCACACTTACCCGGGTCGTATTCATCAGGTGATACCAGGCCAGATTTTCAGAAATGCTGTTGTTGCCCCAGGTGCCGCAGCCCAGAGTAGAGGTGGTGGGCATACCGTTGTTGATGCCAAAGGGGGTCTGGTTGATCTGGAAGCGGGAAACAGGCAGCAGGTTCGCAGCGTATTCAACCTTGTCCTGATTGTGTGTCCAGATGCAGCTGTTGTGACCGGCACCCTCCATCTCCAAATTGGCCACTGCGGCGGCAACCGTATCTTCAAACTTATCATAGGTAACATAGCGTACCAAGGGGAACAGGATTTCCCTGGAAAGAACATCCTCCTCCGCGCAGCCGGAGTATTTGGTCAGCATCGTTTTGCAGGTTTCGGGAACGGCAATCCCCAGCATCTCTCCCACCACCTGGGGAGAGCGACCGACCACGGCGCGGTTAATGTGCTCTCCGTCAGGGAACACCAGCTTGCGCAAATTGTCCTTCAGAGCATCCCCTTCAATAAGATACGCACCGTTTTTCTGCATATACTTCAAAAAATCGGCCTCCATGGCAGTGGGGACATGAATGGTCTGTTCACTGGTGCAGGGCACGCCGTTGTCGTAAGAGCGATTGTTGATTGCAACAGTGGTCATAAACTCCAGGTCATCCCAGTCCTCGCAGATAATTTCCTGACAGTTGCCCTGCCCCACGCCGAAGCCGGGGCGGCCACAGGAGTAAACGGATTTCACCATGCCCGGGCCGCCGGTGGCAATATTGCAGTCGCACTGGGCCAGCAGCTCGCTGGTCGCTTCGATGGAAGCATGGTCCGCGTCAACAATCTGAATTAAATCAGCAGGTGCGCCCAGCGCGGCAATTGCCTCGCGCACCATGTCAACGGTTTTGGTGGAGACGTTCTTTGCGGAAGGATGGGACGCAATGATACACGCGTTTCTGCACTTAATGGACATCATGCCGTTTGCGGCAATCGTAATAATGGGGTTAGTACTGGGCATTACGCAGCCGATGACGCCCATCGGCTTTGCCATCACCTTCACGCCCGGCTCGTCACGCAGGTTCTTAATGTATCCGACGGACTTCTTGCCGCGCATAATGTTCCACTGAGAAGTGGTGGTAGCCACAATTTTGCTCTCTTTCATTTTTACGGTTCCGTACTGCGTCTCCTCGCAGGCATCCTTCGCAAGAACGGAACGGTTGTCGTAAATGGTTTTTCCGATTGCACGAACCACCTCGTCGATTTTGACCTGATCGATGTAGGTTCTCTCAAACTCCTTTTGCGCCGCCTTTGCGCGTTTCACCAATTCGCCGATGTACTCTTTTACGTTTGCTTCAGCCATGTCAATACCTCCAAAAATAAATCATAATACAGGTTCCGAAATCCATCGTGCTTCGGAAATTAAGACGCCTGGAGCCGGGACAATCTGTGCGAAAGCAATGAAAGCCTTTTGGTTTGCTGCAGTTTCATAGTAACATTTTGACTAATTTGTCACAATGTGCACTCTGCTCAAATAGGTTGCCGTTTTTGTCTTTTTTTACAGACCGGTTCTTTTAGACCGGCTGCTTTTGTGCTTGTTTCCTTTATTGATTTGCAACAAGCTTTTTAATTCCGCAGGTCAGTCCGTCTACGGTGAGAGGATACATGTCAAAGTAACTGTCCAAAACCTCAAAGGTCTTTGTAAAATAGTTGTGCTCAAGCGGCCTTGGCTGCGGATGCAGCCAGATAATATGAGAATACTTCTTTTTGAGCCTTAAAAAGTTTTGCAGTCCGCAGCCGTCGGGAACCGGGCCGGCAGCTCCCCGTTTTCCCGAAAGCAGCTCCTCCGGGGTCATAATGGCGTCTCCCACAAAAATGACCCGATACTCCGGAGCTAGCTGATTTAAAATGGAATCCAGGGAAATACCGCTTCTCCAATCGCAGGTTGGATCCAGATAAACATTTTTTCGGAGAACATTATGAAAGTAGTAAATTTTCAACTCCTTAAAATTTCCTGCCTTTTGGACGGACTGAAACAGCATGCTACACAGTGATTGATAGGTCTCCATTGATCCGCCCGAATCTATGAACAGCACTACCTTAATGGTGTTTTTTCGCGGACGGGCAGGCTCAATTTTTAAAATCCCGCCGCTTTCGCAGGTTTTGCGTACGGTTGCCTCCACATCCATTTCATCGTTTAAGCCGCGGAATTCCGCCGTGAGCTGCCTCAGCCTGCGAAAAGCAACCTGAAACTGCCGCGCATCCAGCGCGTTGTCTCCGTGCCAGTCCCGGTACCTCCGCTCACCCACAATGCGATAAGCGGAGCCGTGGACTGCCTCTCCGCCCACCCGGATTCCTCCCGACTTTTTTCCCTGATTGCCATATGTGGTATAGCCGCTCGTACCAATCCACCGTTTTCCGCCGTTATGCTCGTCCTTTTGATCTTGCAACCGTTTGGTAAATAGGCGGTCAATCAGATCTCTGCTTATAGCTGTTGATTCCGGAGGCCCTTCCCGACCGTTTTCCGACAGCTCCGGGTGATTTAGCCAGAACAGCAGTTCTTTTGAAAGTTCCGGCTGTTCGTCCTTGCGGTTAAAGTACTCCAAAAAGACTTGGTCAAACTTGTCATAATTCGTTTCACTGTGGATAACAATTGCTTTGCACAGTCGGTAAAACCCGGTGAGGGTGGATGCATGAAGGCCCATGCGCAGACCTTCATGCAGGGTAATCCACTCGTTTGGTGAAATACTTAATCCGTTTGCCCGCAGCAAATAAAATAGTGACAAAAACATAGGCCTTACGCACCTTGAAAATTCTTGGCCAGCGTGTTGAGATCTTCATTTTTCTTGAGTAAAACACCGGTAAACGGAAGCGGATTTTTCTTCAAATCAAGTTCCGCTCCGCTGATCTGTAAGGCGCAAATCCAGTCCAGCACTTCGCTGGTGCCGGGCTTTTTTTGCAGGCCATTTAAATTGCGAATTTGGTAAAAAATCTTAAGCGCCTGTTGAAGCAGCTGGTTGTCGAGCTCCGGATAATGGGCGCGGATTATCTGTTCCATCAAGTCTCTGTCAGGAAACTCGATATAATGGAATACGCATCTTCGCAAAAACGCATCCGGGAGTTCCTTTTCGGCGTTGGACGTAATAATAACGACTGGACGATGCTTGGCTGCCACGGTTTTTCCGGTTTCCGAAATGTGAAATTCCATGCGATCCAGTTCCCACAGCAAATCGTTGGGAAACTCCAGGTCCGCCTTGTCAATTTCATCGATCAGCAAAACAACCTGCTGTTCACTTGAAAAGGCCTGACCCAACGTTCCAAGCCGCACATACCGTTCAATCTGATCTACGCCGTTTACGCCAAGCTGGCTGTCGTAAAGGCGCTGCACAACGTCATAGACATACAGGCCGCTTTCCGCCTTTGTGGTAGACTTAATATTCCATACAAGCAGTTCTTTGCCAAAAAAATCAGCGATAGCTTGGGCAAGAACCGTTTTCCCGGTCCCGGGTTCTCCCTTAATCAATAGGGGCTTTTGAAGAGCCATCGCAATATTCACGGCTTGCAGCAGGTCATCGCCTGCCACATAGTCTTTGCCGCTTTGAAATTGCTCCATTGTAAGCAGCCCTCCTGTATTTTCAAATTAAAAATACGACGTATGCTGTGAAAAAGCAGTCTGCGGGTCTTGATCCCACAGACTGCTTCTTCCAAAGGGTTTAATTAGTCTTTTGTGGGAAGCGGCACGTCTGCCACCCGTGGAATTGTCACAGATAATAAGCCTTCGCTCCGTTAAGTCTTCAGCTTCTTGATTTCGGCGGTCATTGCCGGGAGAATCTGATACAAATCGCCCACAATGCCGTAATCAGCCACGCCGAAAATAGGCGCGTCGGGATCCTTGTTGACGGCAATAATGCAGTCGGCGCCGCTCATTCCGGCGAGGTGCTGAATGGCACCGGAAATACCGCAGGCAATGTAAATTTTTGGGGCAACCGTTTTACCCGTTTGACCCACTTGATGTACATGCGGAATCCAGCCGGAGTCAACAGCGGCGCGGGACGCGCCCACAGCGCCGCCCAGTGCATCGGCCAGAGGCTTGATAACAGTCTCGAAGCCCTCTGGGCCTCCCAGTCCACGGCCGCCGGAGACGATAATTTCGGCATCCTCCAACTTGACCATCTCCGCCACGGCCTCCCGAATAGATTCGATCAGCTTGGTGCGGATTTGGCCTTCGGGAACGGAAATACGTTCCTTACTAATCTTGGCGGTACGGGAAGCGTCGGGTGCGATTTTTTTAAACACGCCAGGCCGAACTGTGCCCATCTGGGGTCTGGTTCTCTCACACATAATGGTGGCCATCAGGTTTCCGCCAAATGCGGGACGCGTCCACGCCACATGACCGGTTTCCGTGTCTACATCCAGCTCTGTGCAGTCGGCGGTCAGTCCGGTTTTCAGGCGGCATGCCAGCCGGGGACCCAGATCCCGTCCGATAATGGTGGCGCCGATCATTAGAATGGACGGCTTGTATTTTTCGACTAGCTGAACAAGGCCGTAAGTATAGCCCTCCGTGGAATAGGCTTCGTAATCGTCGTCCTCTACTGAAATAACGCTGTCGGCTCCGTAGGCAATGGCTGTCTTTTCGGCCTCGTCGTTACTTTTTCCAAGAATAACGGCCACCACCTGCTGGCCCAGCCGATGTGCTAGCTGTGCGCCGGGATTCAGCAGTTCCAAACCACCGCTGACGGCCTTACCGTCGTCAGTTTCAATAAATACCCAAAGGTTTTTGTACTCAGAAAATTCCATTGTCGCGCACCTCCTCAAATCCTCTTGTCGTTGCTTAATATGGCAATCAACCTGACCGCGGAGGCACTGGGACTGTCCTCTTCGACAATGTTGCATATTTTGCTTCGAACCGGGGTAAAGCTCTTTTTCACCTTGGTGGGGGAACCCTTTAATCCGCAGCAAGCCAGATCAATCTGAGACTTTGCTTCCATATCCTCGGGAGTAATTACGGGAATCTGCGCACGGTTAGCGGCCAGCCGCTTTTTCACTGTGGGAAAACGCAGCTCAAAAGGAGTTTTGGTGACAGACACAACTACAGGCATGACGGCTTCCAGCACATCATAGCCGTCGGCGGTTTCCTTGCGGATTTGCACCTTGCCGTCGGCGCAGGATAGCACTTCGGTGGCATAGGTAATCTGCGCATAGTTCAAATGCTCTGCCATCTCGGGGCCAACCTGACCTGTGTCTCCGTCAATGGCTTGCTTTCCGCAGAATACAACATCAAATTTCGCACCGCGGTTTTCCTCCACGGCCTTTACCGCGCAGGAAAGAATGTAGCTGGTGGCCAGCGTATCGGAGCCGCCAAACGCGCGCCCGGAAACAAGATAGGCGTCGTCGGCACCTACGGCCATACTCTCGCGCAAAACAGCCTCTGCCTGTGCGGGGCCCATGCTGATGACAGTCACCGTGCCATCGGACTGATCTTTCATGCGCAGGGCCATCTCCAGAGCAAATCCGTCGAATGGATTTAAAATGCTGGGGATACCCTCCCGAATCAACGTATTGGTAACCGGATCAATCTTGACCTGCGTTGTATCCGGTACCTGCTTTACACATACAGCAATATTCATGCAGGTTAGTTCCTCCTTTATTACAGCTTGCCTACTAAGGTTTTGCCGATGATATAGCGCTGAATCTCGCTGGAACCCTCATAGATTGAGTAAATCCTGGCGTCACGAACCAGCTTTTCCAGCGGATATTCCTTGGAATAACCATAGCCGCCGTAAATCTGCTGAGCCTGAAGGCAGATATCCAGAACTGCCTCAGAAACAAAGCACTTGGTGCAGGAGCCCACCAGGGTGTCGTAAATCCCCTGGTCGACCAAAGCTGCGGAGTAGGCCAGTTGGGAGCGGCAGGCCTGAAGCTTCATTTCCATATCGGCCAGCTTAAACTGAATACCCTCCAACTTTCCAATGGGTGCACCGAAGGACAGTCTGGTGCGGGAATAATCAAGGGCCAAATCCATTGCCCGCTGGGCTACGCCGACAGCGGGCGCCACGCCGGTGGGCCGGGTGCGGGAGAGCATCTTCATAATGGTTTTAAATCCGCTGCCCTCGGGCCCAATCATGTTGGCGACAGGTACGCGAACCTCATCAAGCGCCAGATCGGTGGTGTCCGAGGTACGAATGCCCATTTTGTTCTCATGCTTTCCCACGGAAACGCCGGGCATATTGCGGTCAATGATGAACAAAGAGATGCCCTTGTTTCCCTTGGCGGCATCTGTGCAGGCGGTCACGGTATACAAATCTGACACGCCGCCGTTGGTGACAAAGCACTTGCTGCCGGAAAGAATATAGTCGTCGCCGTCCCTCACGGCCTTGGTTTTGCAGTTGCCCGCATCGGAGCCGGACTGTGGCTCGGTGATGCACATGGACCAGAATTTACGACCCTCTTCGGACAATAACCGGCCATACTTCTCCTTCTGCTCCTCACTGCCGGAGAGAAGCACGGGCTTCCAGCCAAAGGTCTGGGCACTGAAGGTGTTTGCAAAGCCCGCATCATGATAGGCCAAGGCCATGCGGATGTACATAATGGTGCTGACATCCAACTCTGTTCCGCCATACTGCTCGGGTACGTCCAGACCCCAAAAGCCCAGATCCATCAATTCCTTCACCGTGTCAATGGGGCAGACGCTCTGCTCGTCCCACTCGGCTGCATAAGGGTCTACCTTCTTTGCGCAAAAATCATGAACCATTGCGCATAGATCTTTTTGATCGGCTGTCATTAGCTGATATTCACTCATAATCAATTGCCTCACTTATTCTAATAATTGATTGCTCAATTTACCATAAATACTGCGTTTGGGCGAAGGGGCGAAGTTATTTTCCCTGAAAGACCGGCTTGCGCTTTTCAAGGAATGCCTCCACCGCTTCCCGGTGATCCAGGGACAGGCTGCAAGCGTACTGAGCCTGCACCTCCCGCTGCATGCAGGCATTCCACTGGTCATAGGTCACACTGTTGATCAAGGCCTTAAGCTGCGCATACGCAGTGCTGGGGCCGTGAGAGTATTTATAAATATATTTTTGGACGGTTTCCTCCAGCTGCTCTTTGGGGACCGCGTCTGTAATGATGCCCCACTCCTTTGCCTCCGCGCCGCTAAAGCGCTTGCCGGACATTAAAAGCTCCGTGGCTCTGACGGGTCCCACCGTTTTGCTGAGCGTATATGTAATGCCGCCGTCCGGAACAAAACCGATGTTTACGAACGCAAATACCATTTTTGCAGTTTCCTCCGCAATAGAGAAATCACAAGCCATCGCCATGCTCATGCCAACGCCGGCCACCGCTCCCTCAATCCAGGCGATGGTGGGTTTTGAAATCATCCGCAGTCTGGTAATCAGCTCACCTCCGATACGAATTGCGGCCTTGGTATTGTTGATTCCCTTGTCCATGCGCTCCTTCATTCCGCGCACGTCGCCCCCCGCCGTAAAGTTTCCGCCTGCCCCGCGCAAGACGACTACGCGCACAGCGTCGCTGCTCTCGCATTCGTTTAAACACTGTATCAGATCCTGCATGACTTCAGCAGGAACCGGGTTTAGCTTCTCCGGCTGATTGAGCGTAATGTAAGCAGCGCCGTCCTTTATGTCAAACAGGACCCGGTCTGTCATTAAATTCACTTTCAAAATAATCTTCCCGCCTTTTTATCATCATCAAGCGCAAGAGGCCTTGCGAAAGACAATTATTTTATAGATTTTGCCTTTTCTTCCCATTCGCCCTCCATGGCGTCAATCTCATCCGTGCTTAAACCAAGCTGTCCCAGGATATCGTGGTTACTTTCGCCCAGATTCGGGGCGACGCCATATTCTGCCTGAATTTCAGAAAATGTGAACGGATTGCTGGGAAAACGGCGTGTACGTACGGATTTCATGTCGTTTGCCATGGGCATATCGGCAATCCAGCCGCAGGTATTATAGTGAAGATCTTCGTCAATATCCATCATGTTATAGATCTTCGCGCAAGGAACGCCTGCCTCCATCAGCGCATCAACGGCGGTATTTACGCTGTCGAGGCCCTTCAGCCATTCCTCAATCATCTCAATTAAAACAGACTTATTTTCCACCCGCTGATCGTTGGAGATGAAACGCGGGTCCTTTGCCAGCTCGGGTTTGTTCATAACATCGCACAGCTTGGTCCACAGATTTGAACTCAGCGCTCCGATTACCACAGACTCTCCGTGATTCCCCTGAAAAATACCGTATGGAGCAAGGTTGCTGTGATGGTTGCCCGTGCGGGTAGCAACTGTTCCCGTAATCCCGTGATCCAGCTTTGCGGCCATCCACATAAGGGAGCGCGCCAGCGCAATGTCAATGTGCTGGCCCCTGCCCGTCTGCTCGCGGTAATACAGAGCCGTTCCGATACAGCCAAATGCATTCAGTGCGCCCACCCAGTCGCCGATTGCGGCGCCAATTTTTGTAGGTGCGCCATCCGGTTCTCCGGTCATCTCCATCATTCCGGAAACTGCCTGCGCAATGACGTCGTAGCCTGGACGGTGGGCGTACGGGCCGGTTTGGCCGTATGCAGAAACCGAGCAGTAAATGATTCTCGGATTGAGTTTTCTGATGGCCTGATAATCCAAACCCAAGCGCTCCATCACACCGGGGCGGTAGCTTTCCAAAATTACGTCCGCGTCCCTAGCGAGCTTTTTAAATGCTTCCGCGCCGCGAGGGTCCTTTAAATCCAGTACAAGAGACTTTTTTCCGCGATTTGAAACACAGTAATTAATGCTGATCCCATCGACCATGGGAGGAAAAAAGCGATTGTCATCGCCAAGGACGGGTTTTTCAATATGAATAACATCGGCGCCATAATCAGCCAGCATAGCTCCGGCCATTGGTCCGGCATAGTTGTTTGTGGCGTCAATTACCTTGAGGCCCCCGTAGAGTTTTCTTCCCATTTATTTAAACCTCGCTTATTTCTGAAAAAACTGCCGGAATGCTTTATCAAAAAGTGATCGTTTAATCCCGAAAGCAGTTTTTGTTTTCTCAATTCAGGGCGCTCTCCCCCCTGCAAGCAAGGGGGAGAGACTGTTTTAAGAGTTACCAGGCCCACATTTCCTCAAAGTAGGCATGAAGCTCGTCCTGATCTGTCACACCGGCAACGCCCAGCATCCCCTGCTCATAGGTCCAGCAGGCTGCGTAGGCCGCTTCCATTTCATCTTTTGTACCAATGCCGAAGGCCTTGGGCGTGGGAATGTTCAAAGAAGCATTCATATCCCCCACAACCTTGCAGCAATCGGCAATCAGCATCTCGCGGCTTTTGCCGTCGGATTCAAGCCCCATAAACCCGGCCAACGCCTGCAAACGCTCCATATCAACAGATTTACCGCAATGCTGAATGGCAAAATTCAGGCCCCAGGCGCAGGCAATGCCATGTGGCACGTGCAGCGCCCCGCCCAGCGCATGGGCAATGGCGTGACCGGCCTGCAGCGTGCTGCTTGCAAAGCTGACGCCGCCATAAGTTGCAGCCTGCATCATCTGGCCGCGGGCCTCCACATTTCCCCCGTCCTCCACGGCCACGGGCAGCCACTTAATGACTCTGCGAATGGTATTCTCACAGAACATGTCCGCAAACTCGTTGTGCCTACCTACCAGATATGCTTCAACAGCATGGGAAAGCGCATCCATGCCGGTGGAGGCGGTCAACCCCTTGGGCAGGCCCAAGGTCAGCTCCGGGTCCAGAAACGCCGCATAGGGGCACATTTTCACAACGTCCTTAATGCACACCTTTCTGTGGGTTGCGGTATCTGTCACGATAGACAGTGCTGTTACTTCGGAGCCTGTGCCGGAGGTGGTGGGAACAGCCAGCACATGGGGACACATATTGGCAATTGGCTTTCCGGCGCCCAGCACATAATCCAGCAGCCTGCCGGGATTTGTCTGCATAACCGCCATGCACTTGGAGGTGTCGATAACGCCGCCGCCGCCAATTGCCAGATAGATGTCAACATTCTTTTCCTTGGCCGCCTTTGCGGCATCCTCAATCATTTCCACCGGAGGGTCGGCGGTTACTCCGCCAAACTCGTGAACGGTGAAGCCCGCCGCGCGGATAGGCTCGATGACCCGATCGGCAATTCCCGCTTTCTGGATACCCTCGTCATAAACGGCCATCACCGTGGTCACCTGCAAGCTTTTCAGCAGGTCCGCCACCTTTGTGGAAACGCCCACGCCGTAAATAATCCGCGGCGTATTATAAGCATCAAAAGCAATCATGTGGTAAGCCTCCTCAAAATATTATTTGTTTGCTGTATCGTCAAGACGCTTGCGCGTAAGCTTGGGAATAGAGAAGCCGCAAAGCACGCCCAGCGTGCAAAGAATGAAGGCCATGACAAATGCAATGGTATAGGTGCCCGTTGCCTCAATCGAAGCGGCCGTGACTCGGGGGATAATCTGTGTCATCGCCATGTAACCCAGCAGCGCAAATCCATAAATGTTGCCTGCGTAGATAGGGCCGAAGGAAGTGGTAGTGATCACAGGATACACAGAATTCGTAGAGCCAAAGCCTGCACCCAGACAGAAATACGCAACCAAAATCGTGGCCGTGGAATTTCCGGTAAGCAGGCAGGCTCCACAAACCATGCACAGTGCCCAACAAACACCGTAAACCTTTTTGTAGCCAATGTTGTCGGTTAGCTTGCCCAGCCCCAAGCGGCCCACGACGTTGCCGATATTATAGATGGAAACGCCCAGAGTTGCATAGGCCAGATCAATGCCCTTGTCCGTCATAAACATGGAAAAGCGGGAGAACATGATTAAATAAAAGGAGGGGAAGAACGCCATCGCGCCCAGCTGCAGCCAGAATTGCTTGGTTTTCCACGCTTTGGAAATCGGAATGCTCTCATACTGAGAAACCAGACCTTCACCGGAAGAGGACGGGACGTACCCCTCAGGAACATAGCCCACAGGCGCGGACTTTATCCCAAGACCGCAGATAATGCAAACCACCATGGCGACCACGCCACAGGAAATAAGCGTGACCTTTACATTGCTCATGGCGGTGATTCCGGCGCACAGAGGAGCCAGAAACGCAGAGGATCCGCCGTTAAATGCCATGCACAGGCCGGTAGCCAGACCCTTTTTATCAGGGAACCAGCCCATAACGCAATACATCGTGCCGCAATATGTAATGCCGTTTCCCATGCCAATCAGGAAGCTGAAGGTGAAATACAGCATGCCGGGGCTGCCGATAGGAACCATGGCGGTTGTTATCAATCCTGTGCCGAATACAATTGCGCCAATTAGGACCACCGGCTTGCCGCCCAGCTTTTGCAGAAGCTTTCCTCCCAGCAGGGATCCAATGGGCCAGAAGGTCAGCATGGTTGTGCCGATATTGGCAATTGCCGATGGGTCCCACCCATAGTAAGCGGCCAGTGGAGTGATAAATACGGAGGTGGCGTTGATAATTCCCGCGCAGACCAGAACGATAAGACCTCTGATTAAAATTCCAGATCTATTTGTGCCTTGCAAATCCTTTGTAGACATAAATAAGCTCTTCCTTTCTTTTTGCTCGTAAGAGGCAGTGGCAGGCAACAGCCAGGTGAACCGGACCCGGTGTTGCGCTTAGTTTAACAAATCCGTGACAAAAGCCCTATGTGCACTGAAAACAGTATTGAACTTCTTTTTGTCTTTTTTGACAATTCATTTATTGCGCCCGTCTGTTAGAATAATTTATAGACTACTTTAACAAGCTTTGGGGTTGCACTAGATTATAATTTAATATATTTTTATAGAAAAGGATAAGGGTGGGAGTCAATTTATGAAATTTTCAGTTTTACTGGACATCTTGCAAAACGCCGGAATGATTTCAGATGTCAAAATTGATAATGACTGCGAAATTATGGATTTGACCCTAATGGACAGTGCGTTTCAGGATTTCAACAATTCGACGCTCTATTTTTTTGACGGAGCGCAGGTCGGATATGGGACCAAGCTGCCGCAAACCCTGCTCTATACGGGAGATATTCCGCCCTTTCGGGCTGCTGCTCTTCAGAATGGAGCGAAAATCACGGTCAGCCTTCCCACGGCCTTTCGCTATGTAAAGTCCCAGTTGGATTCCTCCCCCTTGGCCCAAATTCAATATTCCGAAACCATTTCAAAGCTGGTACTGGGGCACGACCTGAATTCCATCCTGTCAGAACTGTTTATCCGGAGCGGAAATCAGTTTGCGGCGATTGATCTTTCTGGAAAGATCCTTGCAAACTCATCGCCGTTTTATGTGGATTACTCCTTGTGGATGCAAAGCGTGCAGCAGGGCTACTGTGACGATGTGCTGATGGACTATATCAATTCCCGCAGACAAAATATCCGGGCGCCAAAGGGCCCGGCGGTGTTCAGTCTGTATTGTTCCAAAATTAATATGTATATTCTTGTTGCACGGATTCTGGATAAAAACGAGCCGCTTGGCTATTTATTTGCCATTAACTCCAAGCCGAATTTTGATAAGCAAACGGAAAAGCTGATGCCGCTGCTGGCCCAACGCATGGGGGAATCCATCCTTCGTCTCAAAAACGCCAACTATTGTTATAATGTTTTTGAGAACAATATTTTACTGGACGCGGTAAACGGCGCTTCAAAAAACGAGATTTTTACCCGCGCCAAGCGCGTCAATCTCAAGGTTCCATCTCATATGCGGATTCTTGTCATCAAGTCATCGTCAAACTGCCACAGCCAATTTCTCTCCAAGTCTCTGCTGCCGCAGATTTCCGACGCGATAAAGCATCAGCCCTGCTTTGTTTATAAAGGCGCGCTGGTGGCAATTGCCCAAACCGACGAGACAGGCAACCTGTCCTCCGAGCTGCTTGCCGCAATTGAGCTGTGCATGCAGAAAAATCATTTGTTTGCAGGGGTCAGCAATCACTTTTCAGACATTTCCTCTCTTCTGGAATATTATCAGCAGGCGATCACGGCGTTAAAGCTCTCCAGCCGCTTCTCCTGTAAAAAGCCTTTGAATTATTATCTTGAATGCTCGGTGTACGTCTTTTTAGATCAGGTGGAGGATGACGCGCTTCTGGAGCAGTGCTGCCATCCGGTGCTCCCGGCGCTCATAGAGTACGACTGCCAGAAAAAAACGGAATTTTTTGATACGCTTCGCATCTTTACACAGACTGGATTTAATAAGAATCGCACGGCGCAGATGATGTTCGTCCATCGAAATACAATTAATTACCGTATTCAGCAGATAGAGAATATCTATAAATTGGATTTTTCTGAAGAACACCTGCTTTTTACCCTGCAGCTTTCATTTATTATTTACGCTTGGCGTAAAAACCGATATCTCACGGATCATTAAGTAATGTGTGGATTGCAGCTTGAATAGAGCGTGCACAAAAAGTGAGCTTTCTCAAGAAAATTATCCACGAAATACTTGCCTATGATGGATAACACATTCTGCGGTGTGTATGCAGAGCACGGCTGAATCCTTATAACAAAGAAAGGTCCCCGGCGCATTGCGCCGGGGACCTTAAAAAACATGATTTGATTAATACAGCGCGGACGGGGTCGCCGCCGTGCCTTTAAAATGCGGCCTTTTCAAATTATCCCATAGGCTACAAAGGTCCTCTGTTTCACAGCGGATGCACCGCAAGAAATAATTATACCAGTCCCGGAAACAACGTGCACATCAATACAACAGCCGCCGTACCAAAGGACGTTGCCACAACCGTGGTGATAAACATGGAGGGGTATATCTCCCGCAGTTTCATGTGGCACATCGGAAGCAGCATCAGAATGGAACCGCAATAGGGCATTGAGTCCAGCGTTGTGGCGGCAAATACGGAGACACGATGAATCGCATTTACATTCAGTCCCATATCCAGCAATTTTGGCGCAATCTGAGGCAGTGCAATCAGTTGTCCTGTGGAAGACCCGCCCGTCAGCATACACATCAGCGCAACGACGACCCAACAAATTAAAATTGGTGAGAGATTGATGCTGACAATTGCGTTTAGCATTGTCTGAAATGCATCCGTACTGGTAATAACGCCCGCAAAACCGCAAATACCGCCAACGGTCATTGTCATTGGAATGGAGTCGGCGGCAGCTTGGCTCAAAACCTGCTTCAAGTCCTTATTCTTTAACTGCTTCCAGAACAGTACAATGGACAGAAGGCAAGTAAAAATCAGGCAAACTACGATGTTTAAATTAAATGCATTAAATGTTAGAAACAGGATTGCCATGGGAATAACGGATATCAGAAAGCCTGGCGTATCCATATTCGGATCGGTTGCAGGGTCCAACTCGTGCCGTACAAAATGCTCCCCATTATTCCTTGCCTTATTAATCATGATGTTCATTAACACAAGGATTACGATAACTTCTACCACAGCGCCCACAAGCCCGGGAACCATCGCAACCCCCGCACTCGTGTGTAAAACGGACATGGCAGCCACGTTTGTTACCTGGGGGCTGCCGGGAACCGTCAGCGTAAACGTATAGCAGGCGGCGCCCAAAACGCCCAAAATAAATTTCTTGGGAATATCGCAGCGCTCAAATACCGCCAATGCAATGGGATACATTAAGACAATTACCACACCGGCAATAATTCCACCAAGGTTTAATATGGTGCCAATCACCAAAATAATTGCCATGCCAATTAAGTTCTTTTTGGTATTACTCGCGTCATCCCGAATCAGTTTCTTCATAATGGTATTGGCAATGCAAAATGCGGCGCCGCTTTCGCGGTACAGATACGACTGGAGACAGCCAAATACCATGAGAAAAAAGAAACTCTTGATAGCTGTGTACACGCCAGCTATATAGGTATCTGTCAGCGCGGTTACAAAGTTCAGCCGGTTCAGCAGAACTACTACACAAACGCCGAGAAAGGTTGCCAGATATACAGACCAATCCTTATATGTTAAGTAAATGACCACCAGAAAGCCCAAAATACATCCAAGAACGCCCATATAAACGATAGTCCCTCCCAACTTAGATATGTCAGCCTAAATAATATTTTTGCCAGAAACCACTTACGATCTGCTAATATAATTACACATTTTGCCTAAAGCGGCATTGGTTTCCTTGCACAATTTAAAGGCGAAATTTGTTGAAACTGACAATTGCCTGTTTTAATGGAATTTACGCAACACTACTGCCTGCGCCGCAATTTCAAATTTTGGGTCGGATAGACTGTCGTTCATTTAATTTGTTTTCTTGGGAACCCGAAGTGAAAGCATGTCTGCAATTATGCTATATTTGGATCGACATTTCAAGTTGTTACAGTGCTGTGCAAAAAGAACCTTAGAACCGTAATGGTTCTAAGGCTCTTTTTTGTGTACGCTACGAGACTCAAACCTGTGACACGCTGCACGTCAAGTACACGCGCATGGCATCCTTGACTCAGTCAATTTAAAATTAAAATTCTTTGCGTGGCAAGGTGCACAAGAGGTTTAATTTTCTTTCTGCATTTCCGGCATGTCTTCCGCGGGCATGGAGGGTATCGCGGGGTACCCCCGGGTATTCACAACCGGAGGTTACCGCCCCGAAGCTTCTCGGCTGTGCTTTTGGCAGTTGGGCATTCACACAGACGTCCCCTTACATTCTCTTGATTGCATCCATAGCCAAAGCGGAACGTTCACATTCATCAGCGGATAATGTAATTTGGTAGCAGAGGGGACTGCCCTTCATTTTTTCCGCTGCATAGCTCAGTCCGTTGGTGCGTTCGTCCAATAGGGGGTGGTCAATTTGATTCGGATCCCCAAGAAGAATTACCTTTGTGCCCATTCCGGCCCGGGTAATAATCCCCTTCGCCTGCTTTGGGGTCAAGTTTTGCGCTTCATCAATAATTAAATATGTTTTGGTGACCGAGCGGCCTCTGATAAAATTGAGTGCCTGCGCGACAATAATACCCCGGTCGAATAGTTCTTCCACCTTCCCGGAAAGGCTGTGCTCATCCGAAAATCGCTCCTTTTCATTCTGATCAACCAACAGCTCCAGATTGTCAATGGCTGGGCGCAGCAAAGGCGCGATTTTTTCGGACTCGTCGCCAGGCAAAAATCCGATATCGTCATCGAACTGGACATTCGGGCGGCAAATAAGGATTCTTCTGTAAGCCGGCTCCTCCAGCTCCATTACAGCGTTCAGGCCAACTGCCAGGGAGTAAAAAGTTTTTGCGGTTCCCGCCGTTCCCTTCACGATGACCAAAGGCGCTTTGTCCGTATCGGTCATCAGCGCCTCCTGCAAAAAATACTGGCCCACATTTCGCGGCGTAACGCCGTAAGGTTTCTTCTTCCCGTATGCCAGCGGGACAATTTTTTTCCCGTCAAACCGCCCCAACTGGGTTTTGCGGTCGGACTGGTCGGCCCTGAGGATAACAAACTGATTGGGTATGAGCGCAACAGCGCGTTTCTGGTCCGTTTCATCCATCAGATACAGATCGTCGGGGGAAATGTGCTTTTTCTTAAAGGATTCAAACTTCTTTTCGGAGACGTACGCTTCGCAGCGCCCAGTGTACTGCTGGTCACCGATGGGCGCCTGTTCTGTTGTAAAATCCTCTGCCTCTATCCCCATCATCTGGGCCTTGATCCGTACAAGAATGTCTTTTGTGACCAAAATGACGGGTGCCTGCGTTTCTTTCAGTCCCTGACAGACCTTCAAAATGCGGTTGTCGCTTTTATGCTCCGGAAAGCCTTCCGGAAGCTTCACGTGAACACAATTGACCTCCAGACGCAGCGTTCCACCGCCCGGCAGAGGTACGCCTTCAAGGAGATTGCCCGCGGTCCGAAGCGATTCCAAATAGCGAATTGCCTGTCGCGCGTTGGCCCCCTTTTCTCCATCACTGGTCTTCAGGGTATCCAGCTCCTCCAGAACCGCAATGGGCAAAACAATATGGTTATCCTCAAAGGATTGAAGCGCATATGGGGCCTGAATTAAGACATTTGTATCCAAAACATAAGTTTTCGGCATCATCGTCTTTCCTTTCCTGTATTCATTACGGCAGACAAAAACGGCCCCAGTCGGACAGGGCACATAACTGCGCATACTGTCCCATTGGGAGCCGTTATTGCATGGGCGTCTCCGATTTCAAGTATCTCTCTTTTGTGAGAGGGTCCAACCCGAGCCACGGACAAAGATACATTCACGCACTCACCCCTAATAGAATATTGCTGCGGAGATTGTCATTGCACTACATTAAGAATAGCCGTCGTATGCAAAATCTGTGATCACACTTGTGTAAAAGCTGTAAACAGATTCGGGCGCATAGCTCCATGGCAGGCCGATAAATTGGCCCATGGCTGCTGCGGCGCTGCCTTTTGCGCCGCATTTATGCTTTACCTGCGCTTCACACAGGCTTTACCGCCCCGGGATATTCCCCGCCGCGTTTTTCGGGGTATACTAAGCCATCATAGGAGACGATTGGCTCCTATACGACGTGGGAAGAGAGAACGTAAAAGTAGAGGAAGATCACATGAAACAAGCCATGATTGACATTGGCTCCAACTCCATGCGTTTGACGGTTTATGAAACGGAGGGCAACTCCTTCAAAATCCTGTTCCGGGAAAAAAGCATGGCCGGGCTTGCCGGTTATGTGGAAAACGGAACATTATCCGACGAGGGAATTTTATGTGCCTGCCGGGGTCTGCTGAAATTTAAAAAAATGCTTACGTCTCTGGATATTTGGGACGTGGTCATTTTTGCCACCGCCTCTTTGCGGAATATCAGCAATACCGAAGCGGCCATCTCGGCGATCCGGGACCGCACCGGCTGGGAGGTGGAGGTGATCAGCGGGGAGGAAGAGGCGTTGTACGGCTATACCGGTGCCATGCGGGAATTTCAGCTCTCCCACGGCGCGGTCCTCGATATTGGCGGCGCCAGCACGGAGCTTGCACTGTTTGACGAAGACCGGCCGCTCCGTTCCCTCAGCCTCCCCATCGGGTCACTGAACCTGTATCGAAGCTGTGTCAAGAAGATTCTTCCGGGCAGGCATGCCCTGAAAAAAATACGGGAGACGATTCAAGCCGAACTGGACAGGAGTAGTCTGCCCGATTTTGAGCGGCAGCTGCCGCTGGTCTGCGTGGGGGGCACCGGGCGCGCCGTCTTAAAGCTGGCGGGCGCGGTGTATCCTCAGCCGGAGGGAGGCCGCGCCATTAGCGCGGAGCAGTTGGACGGGTTGTGCGCCATATTGTGCCGGGGAGACAGACAGGCCATCGACCTGATTTTAAAGCTGTCGCCGGATCGGATTCACACCATTGTGCCGGGAATTCTGGTGCTGCACAGCCTGTTTCATCTGCTTGATGCCAAAATCCTTGAAATCGGAAAATACGGAGTGCGGGAGGGATATCTGTGCCGCAAGATTCTGTAATTGACCCGGGACAGTACGCCTATACCCAGAATCGGGAGCTGAGCTGGCTGCGGTTTAACCAGCGGGTGCTGGAGGAGGCGGATGATCGTACCAATCCCCCTTTGGAGCGACTGAAATTCATTGCCATCTTCTCCGGTAATCTGGACGAGTTTTTTATGGTCCGGGTGGGCAGCCTGTTTGATATCGCCCTCGTCTCCCCCGACGAGGCGGACAATAAAAGCGGCATGACTGCCTCGGAGCAGTTGGGAGGAATCTATCGCTCCATACCGGGCCTGATCGAGCTGAAGGAACAGATTTACGCGTCGGTGACGGCGGATTTAGCGCGGCAGGGCGTGGCGGATCTATCTTTTTCTCAGCTTACGCACTGGGAGCAAACTACGGTGAACGCCTATTTCAAGTCGAATATCCTACCCATTATCTCGCCCATCATCATCGGAAGCCGTCACCCGGCGCCTCATCTGGTAAACAAAGCCCTGTATGCGGCGGCGCTTTTGACGGATAAGAAAGGGAAACCCTCCGTGGGGCTGGTTCCCATACCGGAGATCCTGCCTCCCTTTTTCAGGCTGGGAGGTGAGGTGCTGCGGTATATCCGCGCGGAAACAATGATTTTGCAGAGACTTTCATCTCTGTTCGGCGCTTACCAGGTGGAGGAATCCTGCATTGTCAGCGTCACGCGCAACGCGGACATCGGCTTCGACGATGAAAAATTTGAGGACAGCGAGGAAGATTTTCGCATTCGAGTGACGAAGCTGCTGAAGAAAAGAGGCAGTCTATCGGCAATCCGGCTGGAAATCAGCAAAAAAATATCAGACGGCTTTTTAACCCGGCTGACAAAGCTGGTGAAGGTAGAAAAGCAGCAGGTTTACGTGGATTCCTGTCCGCTGAATATGCGATATGTATTTGAGCTTGCAAAGGAGCTGCCGGACTCAAAGGCCGCGGCTCTGCTCCATCAGCCGTACCGCTCCCGGTGGCCGGAAGACATCCGCCTGGAGGAAAGTATTGTGGAGCAGGTGCAGCGGGGGGACAAGCTCCTGTTTTTTCCCTTTGACTCTGTGACCCCGTTTCTGCGTCTGCTGAGCGAAGCTGCGGAGCATCCTGATGTGCTGTCTATCAAAATCACCATTTACAGACTGGCGTCCTCCTCCAAAATCGCCCACACCCTGTGCCGCGCCGCCGAAAATGGCAAGGAGATTATTGTCCTGATGGAGCTGCGGGCTCGATTTGACGAGGCCAACAACGTCTCCTGGTCCAAACTGCTGGAGGACGCGGGATGTCAGGTCATCTATGGAATGGACGGTTTCAAATGTCATAGTAAGATCTGTCTTATCACCCTGCGGGGAAAACGGAAGGTACAATATATTACCCAGATCGGAACCGGAAATTACAACGAAAAGACCAACGCTATGTACACCGATCTGAGCATTATGACCGCTTCCGACGCCATTGGAGAGGATGCCACGGCCTTTTTTCGGAATATGCTGGTAAATAATCTGAACGGAGAATACCGTGAGCTTTTGATCTCCCCCAACGGAATTAAATCGGCCGTCTGCGACCTGATTGACGAGCAGATTTCGCTGGGGTATAATGGATACATCTGTATCAAGGTCAATTCCGTCACGGAACGGGAGGTCATCGACCGGCTCCGTGCCGCCTCCCGGGCGGGAGTGGAGGTGCAGATGATCGTCCGGGGGATTTGCTGCATTCTCCCCGGGGTTCCCGGGGAAACCGAGAATATCCATGTGACCAGTATCGTGGGGCGCTTTCTGGAACACGCCCGCATCTATTGCTTTGGAAAGGGCCAGGAGGCTAAGGTGTACCTCTCCTCGGCGGATTTGATGACCCGCAATCTCAGCCGACGGGTGGAGATTGCCTGCCCCGTTCACGACAGGGACCTGAGGGATCAGCTTTTGTGGATTTTGTCCTGCCAGCTCAGGGATACCGCCAAGGCCAGCTTCATGACGCCGGACGGGCTGTATTGCCGGAAACGGGGGCAGCAGCCGATTCCCTATGACAGTCAGGTCCAATTTATGGAGGCTTCGATTCACAGTGCGGCCCCCTGTCTTCCCACAAAGCCTACCCTGACGGAGAAAATTACCGGACTGGCCCGCAGGGCGCTGCGCGGCCTTTATTAAAGATATAAAAGAAAAGTGAGGCGTATGGATTTGAAACAGCTACTTGAGAAAAAGGGATTTATCTGCGACATGGACGGCGTGATTTACCACGGGAACCGCCTGCTGCCGGGGGTCAAGGAATTTCTCGACTGGCTGAAAAAGGAAGAGAAGAATTTTCTCTTCCTCACCAATTCCGGCCAGAACACGCCCCGGGAGCTGCAACAGAAGCTGGAGCGGATGGGCCTTGCTGTAGACGCGTCCCATTTTTACACCAGTGCCCTGGCCACGGCGCATTTCCTGAACAGCCAGGCCCCCGGATGCAGCGCCTATGTCATGGGGGATCACGGGCTTCAGAACGCGCTGTACGACGCGGGTGTCACCTATAACGATGTGGACCCGGATTACGTCGTGGTAGGGGAACCGGCGGGATATGGCCTTGCCATGATTACAAAGGCCGTTCGGCTGGTGAACGGCGGCGCAAAGCTGATCGCCACCAATTATGACCTGACCGGCCCTACGGAATCGGGCATTGCCCCGGCCTGCCGGGCGCTGCTGGCGCCCATTGAGCTGGCCACGGGAAAGCAGGCCTACTATGTGGGCAAGCCCAACCCGCTGATGATGCGCACAGGGCTGAAGCTTCTGGGGGTACACTCCGAGGATGCCGTCATGATCGGGGATCGGATGGACACCGACATCGTGGCGGGCATCGAATCGGGACTTGACACCGTGCTTGTTCTCTCCGGCGTCACAACCCGCGAGGAGTGCCTGAATTTCCCCTACCGGCCCCGGCTGATTCTGGACGGGGTGGGCGACATTCCCGCTGCGGCCCAGGCTGTTATCCTTTGAACATCCGCGTGCACGGGCGCCGGACGTGCCGTCCGCCAAGATTTTACCTGAACCTTACACAAATGCGGAGACACGCTTCTTAAAACGGAGTTAAACTGGTAGTATCCGTGGGAAAGGAGCCTGCCGTAATGCCGTATGCCGTGATTCCCGGGCGGGCGCGTTCCCGCTTTTTACCTGTGCCTGAATGGACTGCCGCGCAATTTGCGGGCAGGCCCGTTCAGGCATTTTTTTATTATAAATTAGGAACAGGAGCGATGAAACATGCTGCCATGTCAAACCGGATGTCACGAATATCAGGAGGGCTGCCACAAGGGCTGTGCCCGCTGGCGCAGCTTTCAGGAGCGGCAAAGCGCCCAGCGCAAGGCGAAAAAGCAATATCTGCGGCTCCACGATCCGCGACGCACCCAGACGATTCACCAATACGTGTCCATGATGGCAAGAGCCCCCATGCGGTGAGCCGCGGGGGGCCGGTTCCTCAAACTCCCCGAAAAATTGGGCGGATGCTTTACCCCATCTTTCGGGTGCAGGCTGCGGGTTCCTTACAGGATTTCAATATAGTTCCCGGGCTGTTTTTTGCATTTCTTTTTTAGCTGGGCAATGTCCTGCGAAAAATCCCCGATATTTTTATAGTCTCTGGCCCGGTTTGAAATCCCCGCGACGGATAACCCGGCAATGGGGAAGTTTTCGGTCACGCCGTTTCTATTTTTGGAGATGATGTAGCCGTTTTTGATATCCTCGTCGCGGTACAGCGAGGCCACCTCCCGGGAGAAGCGCTCCACCACCGCCCGGCAATACCGCTCTCCCTCGTGGTAATCACAGATGACGATGAAATCGTCGCCCCCGATGTGCCCGATAAATTCCTCCCCCACGGCGCAGACTTTCAGAGTTTCCGCCAGAAGCGTGAGCATTTTATCCCCGTTTTCAAAACCGTAGGCATCGTTGTATGCCTTGAAGTTGTCAATATCGTAATAAGTAACACAATAGGGCGCGTCTGCGAAAATGCGGCTCTGGATTTCTTTTTCAATCACGAGGTTGCCCGGCAGACCCGTCAGGGGATTGGAATGCCTTGCAATGTCCACCTCCACCTTGGTGCAGGCATCCAGCAGGTTTTTAATGGTCACAATCCCCAGGTACTTTCCGTCCTTTTCCACCACAATGGGATTGTACAGCTGCTCGAACGGCCTTTGCATGGCGAGCCGCGAAACCGCGTCCACCGTCATTCCGTAGTTTACTCGGGAGAAATCCGGCTTCATCGCCTGCTGAACCGTCTTTTTGGAGTGGAGGCCATAGCCGTATCTGCCGCCAAGCAGCTCATTTAAGTCCGTGCGCGTCATAAACCCCATGGTCATATCATCCCGTACCACTGAAAACTCTGTGACGGAGGGATTGAGCTTCAGCGTCTCATAGATGCATCCCAGCTTTTCGCTGGGGGAAACGATATAGCCGGGCTTTGCCAGATGCCCCACGATAGGATAGACCGAGGTTATGAGATTTTCGTTGTACTGCTTTGCGTGGCATCGCTTGATGGTTTCCACCTTTTCGACCGCAATCGGAGAAAAAGACTCCTGCGGGATTCCCAGAAAATAGCCCTGTCCCAGATCGACGCCCAGCCTGACGAGCACCGCCAGCTCCTCTTCTGTCTCAATTCCCTCGGCAATCAATTGAATCCCGGCACTTTTCCCGAAGTCGACCATCGCCTTACAAAGCAGCCGCTTGATTTCGTCCTTGTCAATATCCCGGACGAGGCTCATGTCCAGCTTGATTAAGTTTGGCTTTACACTGGCGATGTTGTTCAGTCCGGAATAGCCCGCGCCCACGTCGTCGATGGCGATTCCGTAGCTTTGCTTTTTGTAGTGATCGATGGAACACAAAAACGCGCTGCTATCAAGGGCCGCAACGCGTTCGGTGATTTCAAATATAATGTTGCTGGCATTCAGTCCGTATTCCTGCAGGTGCTCTCTTGTAAAGCCCGTCCTGAATTGATGGTCGTAGAGGATGTTGGAATTTACGTTGAGAAACAGCTTTTTGTCGGCGGATAGCTGCGCGGCGTTTTCCAATGCCCTCGCTCTGCACAGCTTTTCCAGTTTCCACGCATTTCCGTTTTTGTCGGCAAGCCGGAACATCTGCTCAATGTTCATCTGGAGCTCTTGTCTGGAAATCCTGCTGAGGGCCTCGTACCCGTAAATCTGTCCGCTGGACAAAAATACGATGGGCTGATATACAGGCTTGATATGTCCCCCCTTTAGAATTTCCTCAAGAATGTCAGACTGGGATCGGTCCCCAGCCGTTTCGGAATTTTGCATCAGTTCACCTCCATGTGGTCGTTCATGCACTTTCGGGGAATGCACAAACAGGCTACTACAACGGGGAGTGGAGTACAAGTAGTCTGTTGTTAAAGCTGTGTAATGTCTTCTTAAAAAAGGAAGTCAAGACGCAAAGAGACGCGCATTGAAAGCAGATGCCTGTTTCAGTGTCAGACATAAAAGGCGGCTTGCACAGCGGCGATATCTGTGCCATAATTGCACCTGTAAACCGATGCGCAGAGCGGAAAGAGGGCTGTTATGAAATTACGGGATTTTTCAAAACGCATCCGGGCGGAGGATCAGCCGGATTTCACCTGTGTACTTCAGGGCGGCCGGACGATCTCCGAACTGACGGCAGAGGAGCTGGCGGAGTATCCGGAAACGATTTACATAGCGAACAGCCAGGCCTCCGTGTTTGGAAAGGTGCAGAAAGAAACGCTGCTCTACCTGATACGCCGCCAGCAAAGGTTCCGGTTTGAACAGATTTTGGACAGTATGAACGACGGCGTCATCGTCGTTGACGCCGCCGGGCGTATTTTCTACGCTAATCCGGCGTATGTCTCGGTTTTGGGTGTGCCTCTGCGGCGGATTCTGGGCAAACGGATTCAAGAGGTGGAGCCGGGCTCCCTTTTAAATCAGGCATTGCTCAAGCGCATGTCTTTCACCAGCGAAAAACAGCTGATTCCCTCCATTAAAAAATACGTCTCTCTCCGGGCGTTTCCCCTGTGGGATGGGGCGGAGTTTCTGGGGGCTGTCTCCATTTTTCAGGACGTGACCAGACTTCACCAATTGAATCAGGAGATGCGCCAGATGTCCGGCATCGTGGATGAATATTCCCAGAGAATCCGCAGTCAGGCCACGGCCGAGAAGCTGGGGATTGCCTCGTTCAACAAGGCGTTGCAGACCACGATCCAAAAGGCCGCCACCGTGGCGCTTACGGACGTGCCGCTGCTGATTTGCGGCGAGAGCGGCACCGGGAAAAACGCCATGGCCCGGTATCTGTACCAATGCAGCAGCCGCAGGGAAAAGCCACTGATCGCGGTCAATTGCGCCGCTGTTCCCCCGAACATGATTGAAGAGGAGTTGTTCGGCGACGAGGGCAGGCAGCGGCAGGGAAAATTTGCCTTGGCGGACGGCGGGACTTTGTTTCTTGACGAGATTGACGAACTTCCTTTGCCGGCACAGACGCGATTGCTGTATCTTTTGCAGCGGGACGGGATGGCTCCGGGGGGCCACGAGGAAGGAAGCCTGCCGGACGTGCGCCTGATCGCCTCCGCAAGCCAGCCGCTGGAGCCGCTGGTGCGGGAGAGGCGATTCCGCAAGGAACTGTTTTTCAGGTTAAATACGATTACGGTGTCCCTTCCGCCCCTGCGGGAGCGGCAGGATGACATTGTCCCCATCGCAAACCGCTTCCTGTCCGAGTGCAACGAAAAGTATCACAGAACTGTGACGTTTTCGCCCTCGGTCTACCGGGAGCTTCAAAGATACGGCTGGCCCGGGAATCTGCGGGAGCTGAGGAGTTACGTGGAGCGGGCGGTCATTCTGGCGGACGACAGTCTGCCTGTTTTTGAGCGGACAGAGGAGCAGGATTGCGCAGAACTCAGCCAGTGCGCACCCCGCAGGCCTCACAGCGACGCACCTCTGGCAGACCAGATGAGGGCCTTTGAAGCGGGGGTAATCCAGGAGGCACTGCAATCCTGTGGCGGCAATCGGACGGCGGCCATGACGCGGCTGGGTCTGAGCAGACGGACCTTCTATCGGAAATGTGCCGAGCTGGGAGTCCTGTCTTGTGGCGAAAAGTAAACAGTGCCAAAAAGTAAACGGCAAGCCGTGTCAAAAAGGATACGGTTTGCCGCTTTTTTGTGTAATGGCTGGACCTCTTTTGTGGAAATCCCCACAAAAGACTTCTGGGAGGGGCGTTGTTATAATCAAGGTGTTGAGGAAATTGTATTTCACGAACGAAAATAGAAGGAGATGTTAGGACGTGAAGAAAATATCCATTGGCGGCGGTCAGGGCTTCTGGGGCGACAGCCCGGACGCGGCCATCCACATGATTCGGCACGGAAATCTGAATTATATGGCTTGTGATTATCTGGCGGAACTGACGCTGTCCATCATGCAGCGCCAGAAGATGAAAAACCCCGCCGCCGGCTACGCCCGGGACTTTATCAGCCTGATGAAAGAGGTTGGCAGGGAGTCCTATGAAAAGAAAATCGGCATCATCACCAATGCCGGCGGCATGAACATTCCCGGCGCGGTGGAAGCGCTGAGGGCCGTGGCGGAGGAGCAGGAAATGCACGGCTACAAAATCGGCTATGTCACCGGCGACGACCTGCTGGACGAAATCCCCCGAATGATTGCCGACGGCTGCGAGTTCAAGAACATGGACGACGTGGGCGACTTCAATGAGATCAAGGATAAGCTGGTGAATGCCAACGTCTATTTTGGGCGAGAGCCCATCATGGAATGTCTTGCGCAGGGAGCAAACACGGTGCTCACCGGACGGGCGGCGGACAGCGCCATGTTCCTTGCGCCGCTGGCCCATGAGTTTGGCTGGAAAGACGGCGATCTGGACAATCTGGCCCGGGGCATTATGGCCGGACACCTGCTGGAGTGCGGCGGACAGGGCTCCGGCGGCAACTTCGAGTATGACTGGCGCGGCGTTCCGGACATGGACCGGCTGGGGTTCCCCATTGCAGAGCTGACGGAAGACGACTTCCATATCACCAAAGCGCCGGACTGCGGCGGACTGATCTCCGAGCAGTCCTGCAAGGAGCAGTTCCTGTATGAGGTCCATGATCCTGCCAACTATATTACCCCCGACGTCACGGTGGATATCAGCCATGCCACCCTCACCCAGAGTGGCGACAACCGCGTCCGGGTGGGCGGCGTGAAGGGAAAGGCAAAGCCGGATCAGTTGAAGCTGTGCCTGGGGTATCACGCCGGGTACAAAGTGGTCACGTATCTGTCCTTCGCCTGGCCGGACGCCTATGAGAAGGCACAGTATGCCGCAGACATCCTGATGAAGAAGCTGGAGCGCAAAGGGATGCAGTACGAGGACCTGCGGATTGACTATGTGGGGCTCAACGCTTTGCATCTAGACGTGGCCGAGGTGGACGAGGACCTGATCCGCCGCATGAACGAGGTGGTCCTCCGCATCGCCATTCGCACCAAGGAGAAAAAGGACGCACAATTGATTATTCCGGAAATCAGTCCCTTGCAGCTCAACGGCCCGCCGGGTGCCTCCTTCTTCGGTGGCCGCGCCCACGTCACCGACGTGATTGGCCTGTGGCCCACGTTGATTCCCAGAGACGCAGTTCGACTGGAATCTCACATTCTGGAGGTGAAGTGATATGGCAACGGTCTATCTGAACACGCTGGCCCACGGGCGCAGCGGTGACAAGGGTGACACCAGCAACGTGTGTATCTTTGCGCGGGACCCCAAGGACTATGAATACCTCAAGCGTATTCTTACGGTAGGGCGGGTCCGGGACTACTTTGGAGGAATGGTAATGGGGGAAATCACCCGCTACGACGTAGATACCCTCTACGGAATGAACTTTGTGATGAAGCACGCTCTGGGCGGCGGCGCCACCCATTCCCTGCGGCTGGACAGTCTGGGAAAGTCCATGGGGTCCGCCTTCATGCGGATGAAGGTAAACACGGACTGGTAAATACCAGCTGCGGAAAAGCCCTGATTTTTGAAAGGAGTGTTTCCAATGAAAACAAATCAATACCCCGGATTTCATAAGCTGTCCGTTCAGGAGAGAGCCGCGGAAGCGGCAGAGTTTTCCGGTTTGACGGAGGAGGAGCTCGGATGCCTGACCAATCCCGGTGCACTGAGCCTTGAAACGGCAAATCATGTGATTGAAAACGTCATCGGGACCTATCAGCTGCCCATCGGCGTGGCCATGAATTTCCTCATCAACAGCAAGGAGTATATCATCCCCATGGTGGTGGAAGAGGCCTCCGTTGTGGCTGCCGCGTCCAACGCAGCGAAAATGGCCCGGGAGGCGGGCGGCTTCACCACCAGCTATACCGGCAATATCATGATTGCGCAGGTCCAGTGCATCGGCGTGGCAAATCCCTTTTTTGCCAGACAGACTATCCTGCACCACAAACAGGAAATTCTAGATATCGCCAACGCAAAGGACCCTGTTCTGGTGAAGATCACCGGCGGGGCAAAGGATCTGGAAGTCCGTATCCTGGACTCTCAGATTGGTCCTATGGTGGTGACCCATCTGCTGGTGGACACAGGCGACGCCATGGGAGCCAACGCCGTAAACACTATGGCGGAGGCTGTGGCTCCCACCATTGAGCAGCTCACCGGCGGCACGGTAAAGCTGCGTATTCTCTCCAATCTGGCGGATCACCGTCTGGCCCGCGCCACCGCAAAATTCACCAAGGAGGCTGTTGGCGGCGAGGATGTGGTGGACGGCGTTGTGGCGGCCTACGCCTTCGCAGCGGCGGACCCCTATCGGGCATCTACCAGCAACAAGGGCATTATGAACGGAATTGATCCCGTCATCGTTGCCACGGGCAACGACTGGCGCGGGATTGAGGCCGGTGTACATTCCTACTGCGCGCGGAGCGGCCGCTATACTTCCTTGACCCGCTGGGAGAAGGACGCAAACGGAGATCTTACCGGCTCCGTTGAGCTGCCCACCCCCGTGGGACTGGTGGGCGGCGCCACGAAGATTCATCCTGCGGCGCAGGCGTGCGTCAAGCTTCTGGGCGTGACCACCGCCGCGGAGTTGGCGCAGGTTATTGCCGCCGTGGGTCTTGCGCAGAATTTTGCCGCCCTGCGGGCGCTCGCCACCGACGGAATCCAGAAGGGCCACATGAAGCTCCACGCCCGGAATCTCGCCACCGTGGCTGGCGCCACGGAAGGGCAATTGGATGAAGTCGTTGCGAAGATGATTTCCGCTCAAAACATTTCAGTTGAGTACGCTAAGGAAATTTTGTCGTCTCTGTAATACGAAAATGAGTTTTGGCGGACAAAAGCAGTGAAACGGCAGCCGACATAAACATGTTGGGCAGGTATCGGACAGGTGTGCGCGAAATGTGAAGAAGAGGAGAGAATAACATGAAGAAATTTTTCAATGAAATCGATCCGGGTATCTTCCTTCCTCCGGCAATTATTGTTGTCATTATTACTGTTCTGGCGATTGCAATTCCTGCGCAGTTCAGTGCGGCCATGGGTGCGGCGCTGACTTGGATTCTTGACGAACTGGGATGGTTCATGGGTCTGGTTGTCTTAATGATGTTCTTTATTTGCTGCTTTGCCATGTTCAGTAAATACGGAAGAATCAGGCTTGGCGGTGCAAGCTCGAAGCCGCTGATGAGCACAGGCTCCTGGATCGCACTTTCTTTTACATCGGCAATGGCTATTGGCATCAGCTTTTGGGGGACTGCCGAGCCAATGATGCACTTTGCTACGCCTGCTGCGATGGATGGCGTTGAGGCGTACTCTATCGGCGCCGCACAGGCCTCTATGAACTGGACATTTCATCATTGGGGTCCCGTGTTTTTCGCAATGTATTGCGGCGCCGGCGTCATGGTTGCGTTTGCCACGCAGAATATGAAGCTACCCTTCCGCTGCAGTTCGGCGATTTATCCCCTGATCGGCGATAAGATTTATGGGATGCCCGGTAAGATTTTTGAGGCCATCATCACCATTTCCATTGTTTGCAGTATTGCCAGCTCTCTGGGCATGGGTGCATTACAGATCAGCGCCGGTTTGGACTATGCGTTTGGCATCCCGAACTCTGTTACCGTCGCCGCCGTCGTGATTCTGGTAATGGCGGTTCTTTATGTGGGAGTGTCTCTCACGCCCATCTCCGGCGGCATGAAGCAGGTCGGCAATTTTAATATGTTGCTGTACATTTTCCTTCTGGTGTTTGTTCTGGTATTTGGGCCCACCCGCTTTTTAATTGAGAGCTTTGTCGCATCCGTTGGTTCTTATCTGCAAAACCTGCCCACCCTGTCTACAAATTGGGACGCGTTTGAGCAGGACGGCTTCATGAATACGTGGACCGCGTTTTTCTGGCCCTGGTGGCTGTGTGCATGCCCCCCTACCGGGCTGTTTCTGGCACAGCTGGCGCAAGGCCGCACGCTGCGGCAATTTGTGATGGTCAATCTGGTATTTCCCGCTCTTTTCTGCTGGATATGGATGACTGTCTTTGGCGGTACGGGTATGTATTTTGACATCTTTGAAAATGCAGGCATTGGCGCCGCCATTATCGAAAATGGCAAGGATGCCGCTACCTATGAGTTGATGAAAGCCCTGCCCGCCGCAAGCTTTACAATTATTGTAACCTTGGTGTGTGCTGCAATTTCCTTCAACACAAAGGCAAGCGCCGTTTCCGTCACACTGGCCGCGTCTACCGGTAGAAATAACGGCCCCATCAGCAAGCTCTCCATTGCGTTCTGGGGAATCTCCATGGCATTAATCACAGCCGTGCTCCTGCTTGCCGGCGGGAAGGCCTCTTTGGCGAATACGCAGACGGTCAGCGTCCTGCTGGGACTGCCGGTTTCAATTCTGCTGGTACTGATGGGAATTGGCTTCTTTAAGCAGATGTTCAACTGCAAAAAGTACGACAAGGTTGGAACCTTTGATGATCCCAGATATCAGAATATCGTAGCCGACCAGCTTGTTGGAAAAGACGTTTGAATTGATTCACAGGATTTGTCCCAAAAATCAGAACTTAAAGGAGGATATGTCATGAAGCCATTGGAGGGCGTGACGATTTTGGATTTGACCCGGGTTGTGGCAGGCCCCTATTCCACAATGATCTTGTCTGATCTGGGCGCCAGGGTGATTAAAATTGAAAACCCCGATGATCCCGATTATACCCGTGCCTTCACCCCTTATATCGAGGATGGAGAGAAACGGATGAGCGCCAGCTTCCTGCAATATAATCGCAATAAGGAGGCCATTACGCTGAACCTGAAGGAGCCCGAGGGCAAAGCCATTTTTAAGGAGCTGGTCAAAAAGGCCGATATTGTGTTTGAGAACTACCGGGCAGGTGTGATGGATAAGCTGGGGCTGGGGTATCAGGATTTGAAGGAGCTGAATCCCAAGCTGATTTACACCGCGATTTCAGGGTTTGGACAGAGTGGGCCTTATTCCGCATGGCCTGCCTATGACAATAGCGGGCAGGCACTCAGCGGACTATGGTCCATGAACGGAATGCCCGGATCCCCCACCCGCATCGGTACGATTATCGGAGACGAGGCCGCAACGTTCTTTGCCACGATTGGCACGCTGAGTGCGTACATCCATGCCCAGAATACAGGAGAGGGACAGCTGGTGGATGTGGCGCAGCTGGATTCCTCTCTGGCGCTGACGGAGTATGCCGTTGTTAACTATACCGTTGGGGGGCAGGTTCAACAGCCCCTGGGCAACGACCATAATCTTTGCAGGCCCTATGGCATGTTTGAAACCAAGGACGGACACGTCTTTTTCGGCGGATACACAGACCGGTTCTGGAAAACCACCTGCGAGTATTTTGGAGAGCCGGAGCTGCTGAACGACCCCGAAATCGACACGATGCCCAAGCGCTTTATCCTTGAAACCTATAATCGGAAGGTATTGCCTAAAATTAACGAGTGGTTTTCCCGTTACACCAGTCAGGAGCTTCAGGATGCGCTGGCAGACAAGGTGCCATTGACGTCCATCAACAGCATGGATAAGGTGCTGGAGGACCCCCAGCTAAACTATCGAAATATGTTTATCGACGGAAAGTATGGGGATACATCCGTCAAAGTATTTGGAACGCCCATTAAAATGAGCCGGACACCTCTGGAGCCCTCCCAAAGGGCGCCGGAGATCGGGGAAAACAACGCGGAAATTTATGCGGAATTTTTGGGCTATCACGAACAAAAGCTGGAGGAGCTGCATCAGAGGGGAGTTCTGTAAATGGCGATTGAGTACGTCGCAGACAATGGAATCGCAACGATTACCTTTAACCGCCCCTCCAAGCTGAATACGCTTACGCTAGAGATGTATAAAGAACTGGGCGACGCATTTCAGCGGGCGGCGGACGATCCCGGTGTTGCGGTATGTATTTTGACCGGGGCAGGCGAAAAGGCGTTCTGTGTCGGCGCGGATCTGACGGAATCCATCCCGTATCTTGCAGACGGGCACTACATCGATGAATGGGATGCCGCACATCTGAAGCATCTGAAAATGTATAAACCGGTCATTGCTGCGGTGAATGGCATGTGCATGGGCGGCGGCTTTGAAATTATGCTGGGGACCGATATTCGTGTTGCTTCCAGCACAGCAAAATTTGCCCTTCCCGAGGTGTCCCTGGGAATCGTTCCCGCAGGCGGCACGCTGACAAGGCTGGCCCGCCAGATTCCCTATACCTATGCCATGGAGGCAATTTTGACAGGCCGCAAGCTCACGGCCGACGAAGCCCTGCGCTTTGGAATCTTAAATTATGTCGTGCCCCCCGAGCAGGTAATGGATAAGGCGGTCGAACTTGCACAGATGTTTCTAAAGCTCAGCACCACAGCGGTTCAAACGGCGAAGGAAGCTGTTTTGAAGCTTTGGGATATGCCAATCGACCAGGCATTTGACACGGAATCCATGCTGGGGTATAAGGCATTTACCAGTGCGGATGCAAAAGAGGGGCTGTCCTCCTTTTATGAAAAACGGACGCCTGATTTCCCTTCTGAGAGATGGGGAAAATAGACGCTTTTGCACATGCGTATACGGCAAAAAACACCTGTGCACAGCGAGACTTTCGCATTTTTATAAAAGAGGCGCGCCCATTCGGGCGCGCCTCTTTCTTGCTCAGCTTATAAAACTGCGCGTTCATGCAGTGCTTTTTCTTCGTGCATGGTTATTCCAAAACTTCCAGAATCGGGTCGATGACCTTCTGCTGCAAAACGTCAATAAAGCCCTTATCGGTGATGGCATACAGGGGAATCGCCGCCAGACAGATAAAAGAAAGGAACATGCAGGTATAGTTGATCTCGCAGCCGTAATCCCGGAGCGTTGCATTGAATTTGCGCTTTTCCTCCGCCAGTTCCTCTGCCGACAAATCCGACTGAAGCCCGCATACCGGGAAGGGGATCTCACAAAGAACTTCTCCATCTACCACAAATACCTGCCCGCCCTGAAGCGCTGCCACCCGGTTAACGGCGGCGGCCATGTCGGCGTGATTGGTGCCCATCACGATGATGTTGTGGTTGTCGTGGCCCATGGAGGAGGCGATGGCGCCCTTTTTCAGCTTGAACCCGCCCATAAATGCCTTGCCGATGCCGCCGGTTTTTCCGTGCCGCTCCACTTGGGCGATGTAAAGCACGTCCTGATTCACATCGCACTGCACCACGCCGTTCACGACTCTTAGCTCCACATCCCTTGGCTGGGTAATGGGAATCCAGGGGAGTGTATCCATCACCTTGACCTTGACGGCCTTGGCGGATTCAGACACGCGGACCTGAAAATCAGCTGTTTCTACGGGCTTTCTGAGATGGACCGTGTTCAAGAGAATTGGATTGTGCTCGGCCACGGGATAATGAACCACGGATTCACCGCCTTGAGCCACAATGCGGCCCCCTGCAATAACCGTCTCCACCCGGAAGTCCTCCGGTCCGGTGGTCAGGTTGATGTCCGCCCGCCGCCCCGGAGCAAGACAGCCCACAAAGCGGTCCAGTTGGAAAGCCCGGGCGGCATTGATGGTGACCATCTGAATGGCGGTCAGGAACTCCACGCCCGCTTTCAGCGCCGTGCGTACCGACTCGTCCAGATGCCCTGTCGTGGCAAGGTCGATGGTATGCAGGTCGTCGGTGACAATGGAGAGGTTGGAGGTGTCCAGATGATCGGCAAGCACCGGCTCCAGCAATTGTGTCAGGCTGCGGGCGGAGGAACCCTCCCGCAGCATCACGGAGCAGCCCGCACGCAGCCGGTCCACCACGTCTTTGCCGCTGAGGGATTCGTGGTCCGTGGATACGCCGGCGGCAATGCAGGTGTTGAGGGTGGCGGTGTCTGCATCGGGAAGATGGCCCTGAAGCGATTTTCCCTTGGCAAGCGCTGCGTCGCAGGAAGCCATCAGCTCCGGGAATCCCGCCACCAGATACATGCCCACGCACTCAGACAGGCCCACCGCATCCGGCCGCTCCAGCGCATGCTTGATAATCTCCGTGTCAAACCGTCCACCGGAGGTTTCCAGATTGGGCGAAAAGGGGACGTGGGAAGGGACGATGAAGTAGAGCTTCAAATCCGTGGCCTCTGCCTCTTTCAGCACCGCTTCGATGGCCTCCAGCCCGCCCACTACGCCAATTTCATGCAGGTCGGTCATGATGACCGTGGTTCCGCGCTTCAGCACCGCTTCGGCAAAGGAGCGGATGGCAAGGTTGGAGCTTTCGGGATGAATGTGCCCGTCAATAAAGCCGGGGGTGAGATACTTTCCCTGCGCGTCAAGGACTTTTGTGCCCTCTCCGATGGTATAGTCCACATCGCCCACGGCGGCAATTTTGTCCCCTGCCACCGCTATGCCGCCATCATAGATTTCACCGGAGAAAACGTTTACGATTTTCCCATTCGTTACAACCAGATCGGCGGGCTCTTTCCCGCCTGCCACAGCCAACAGCTTCTGATCCATGTTTGCAGCCCCGCTTTCTTAAAATAGCTTCTTTTCCCTGCTGACCTTGACCACCGGGAATCTTGCGGGAAGCTCGATGCCTGCCCGCTTGTAGATGGCGGCGGCACGTGCCGTGCCCTCCGCCAGAATTGCATCCTCGTCCAGCGTGAGGATTTTGCGGTCCTTCATCAGCCACTTGCCGTCGCACATGGAGCAGGTGATATTCTCCGAGTGCATGGCTGTCACCAGTGCGGCAATTTTATCGTTGACGGGCATCATGGAAGGACCCTGCGGGTCAATGACAATCAGGTCTGCTTTTTTCCCGGCCTCCAAAGAGCCGTACAGCTTGTCGTCCAGCAGCGCCCGGGCGCCCCACCGCGTGGCCATCCGCAAAATATCCTGACTGGGAACCACCGTGGGGTCCAGCCGCCAGCCCTTGTGAATCAGGGAGGTCAGCCACATCTCATCCACCATGTCCATGTGGTTGGAGGAGGAAGCTCCATCGGTGCCGATGGACAAACAGATGCCCTCACTGAGCATTTTGGGGATTCTCGCAAAGCCCAGCACCCGCATGGCGGAGGCCGGATTGTGGGACACCTTCACGTCCCGCTTTTTAAAGAGGGCAATTTCCTCGTCCGTCAGCCACACGGTGTGGACCGCCAGCAGGTTGGGACTGAGAACGCCCAGCGATTCCAGATGATGAACGGTGCCCTCGCCCCAGCGGGCATAGGTGTATTCCTTCTCTTCCTTTGCCTCGGCCACGTGCATATGGATGCCCACGCCGTATTTGTCCGCCAGCTCCTTGGTTTTAACGCACAGCGCATCGGTGTTGTTGAAAATCGTGCGCAGGCCGAACCAGACCTGAACCCGTCCGTCCGCGGTGTTGTGATATTTCTCCAAATCAATGACCTGCTGCTCCAGCTCTTCCTCCATGGTGCGCTGCCAGACGGAGGGCAGCCCCTCGCCGCAGTCCATCACGGACTTTGCAAGCTTTGCCCGGAGGCCGGATTTTGCCACGGCGCGGCACATGCCGGACACAAACTGTCCGCCCGGCTCCGCGAAGGAGGTGACGCCGGTTTTAATCATCTCAAGGCAGGTGGCGAGGGTGGAGATATAGGAATCCTCCTCCGTCATGCTGCTCTCAAAGGGCCACATCCGCTTGTGCAGCCAAGTGACGAAGTCCACGTCGTCGCCCACGCCCCGGCTGATTTGCTGGGAGGTGTGGACGTGGGTGTTGACAAAGCCCGGCAGGACGTATTTCCCATTCAAATCCATAATCTCCGCGTCAGGAGCCACGGTTTTGGGGTCAATCCGGCCCACCGCTTTGATGTTGCCGTCCTCCACCAAAACGCCGCCGCCGTCGTACACCGTCTCATGCCCCTCGGCCATGGTGACGATGAAGCCATTTTTCAGTAATATCTGTTTCATGGAACGTAGCTCCTCCTTTTAGTTTAAGGAAATCACCGGGTCGATGAGCTTGAATTCCCGCACGTCGAACAACCCCTGATCGGTGATGCCCAGGCAGGGAATGAAAATCAGGGTGATGAAGGAGAGGGTAATGTTGGGAGAGGGCACCTCGCAGCCCAGCGTCCGGAGAATGTCAATCATCTCCGCCAGCTTGGCGGCGACGGACTCTCCGTCCAAATCGGAAAGCAGCCCGCAGATGGGCAGGGGGATTTCGGAGAGAACCTTGCCGTCCTTCACCAGCACAAGGCCGCCTTGCAGCTCGCCAATGCGATTGACCGCAAAGGCCATGTCCTCCGCGTCGCTGCCCACCACGGAGATGTTGTGGTGGTCGTGGCCCACACTGATGGCAATGGCCCCGGATTTCAGGCCGAAATTCTTGATAAACGACCTGCCGATGCTGCCGTTTTTCCCATAGCGCTCCACGCAGGCGATGCGCAGCACGTCGCCCTCCACATCCGGCAAAATCACGCCGTCTTCAACCGTCAGCTCTGCTTCCAGCGCATCGGTGAGCAGGGTGTCGTGGGACGCACCGATGACATGAACCTTTGCCATGGTATAGCGGGGGTCTGCCTTTAAAACCAGATCCTCACCCGTGATTTTGCGGGAGAGCTTCACGGTGTCCCGCAGAAGGCCGCTGTAATTGGGCGCGGGCAGCTCTTTGACAAGGTCCCGTCCGTCCACCACCAGCTCGCCGTTTGCGATGACCCGCTCCACGCGGCACTCCTCCAAAGAGGAGAGGAACACAATGTCTGCAATTTTGCCCGGGGTAATGCTGCCCACTTTGTCCTGAATGCGCAGGCTTTCGGCGGGATTGAGCGTTACCATCTGGATGGCGGTGACGGGGTCCACGCCCTCTGCCACGGCGATGCGGACCTTGTTGTCCAGATGGCCAAGGCGGCTGATATGCAGCGCGTCAATATCGTCGCTGACCATAGAGCAGTACCGGGTGTCCACGTGTTCCTGCGTAATGATTTTCAGGCAGGGGCGCAGGTCTGTGGAGGCGGAGCCTTCCCGCATCAGTACGTGCAGCCCCGCGCGGAGCTTGGCAAGGGCCTCCTCGTGATTGGTGCTCTCGTGGTCGCTGGTGACGCCCGCGCCTACATAGGCGTTCAGGTTTTCGCCCATGACGGCGGGCGCGTGGCCCTCTGCAGTTTTGCGATACTGCTTGGCCAGCTCCAGCATGTGGGCGGAAGCCGGGCTCTCCGCCAAAATCGGCGGAGCCAGCACCTCAGCAAGGCCCACGGCCTCGGGAAGCGTGATCAGCTGGTCGATCATCTCGCTGTGCAACGTGCTGCCGGTGGTCTGGATACCGTTTTCCTCCATAAAGGCCGGGATGGGATAATAGAGCTTTACCGGCGTGTTTTTGGACTCTGCCAGCACTTCTTTCATCCCGTCAATGCCAGAAACAATCGTGACCTCCATCAGGTCCGTTGCCACGGCGGTGGTTCCGTGCTTGACCACCATCTTTGCAAACTCCGTGTAGGAGAGCATGCTGCTTTCAATGTGGATGTGTGCATCCAGAAATCCGGGGGCGAGAAACATGCCCTCGGCGTCGATGATCTGGGTATCCGGGCCTACCGCACCTGCGGGTACGGGACCGATGGATGCAATTCTGCCCTTTGCCACCGCGATTTCCGTCTCATAGACCTCATGGGTGACGACGTTTACCAGCCTGCCATTTTTGATAATAATGTCGGCGGGCGCTTTTCCCAGTGCCACCTGAATCAACTTGTTGTCCATGGCAACCTCCTGTATGTTTAGTATTCATAAAACCGTGATGGGATGCGGGCCAAAGCCATATTCACCGGGCCTCCCGGAAATAGGGCTTTCCAACGCCCGCCGGGCCTGCGCCCGCGCCTTTTTTGGAAATGGCCGAGAGCACCAGCACCGCCACCGTAAGAATATAGGGCAGCATATCCATCACTTGGGCGGCGAGAGAAATATCAAGGCCCAAGACAGACAAAGCCGCCCCCTGAAATTTCAGGGTCATCCCTTTCAAAACTCCGAAGAGATAGCACCCGAAAATGGCTTTGACAGGGTTCCAGCCTGAAAAAATGACCAGAGCCACCGCAATCCAGCCCATGCCCGCGGTGATGTTGTCCTGCCAATAGGGGACGTATACCAAAGAGAGATAGCCGCCGCCAAGGCCGCACAGTGCGCCCCCGAGAAGAATGTGTACATATTTGTACAGCGTCACATTGACGCCGGAGGCGTCCGCCGTTCCGGGGTTTTCGCCCACCATGCGAACCGCAAGGCCGAACCGCGTTTTCTGATAGTAAAACAGCAGACCCACGGCAAGGAACAACGAAAGGTACACAAACAGGCTTTGGGAAAACAGCACCGGCCCCAGAAACGGAATCTTGGAAAGACCCGGAATGCTGTGATTTCCCAAGGCGGCGGTGACAGTGCTGTCCATGATCTGGCTGGAATACGCCTTGCCCAGAAAGTTGGCAAGACCCGTGCCGAAAATCGTGAGTGCAAAGCCAGTCACAGTCTGATTCCCCATGAGGGTCACGGTGATGATGGCATAAATCAACGCGCCCAGCGCGCCGCCCGCCGCCGCCATGAGGAGAGCCGCCGCCGGGCTGTGGCTGAGAAACCCGGCCTGAAAGCCGAAGAACGCGCCCAGCATCATCATACCCTCAATGCCAAGATTTAAATGTCCCGCTTTTTCACACAGAATGCCCCCCAAGGTGGCCAGCAGAAACGGCGTGCCCAGCTGCACGGACATTTGGAAAAACAAAGTGGCTTCGTTCATTTTGCCGCCTCCTTCCGTGTGCGGGTCAGGACGACCCGGTAAGTGGAGAAAAATTCGCTCCCCAGAATGAACAGCAGAATAATTCCCTGAATCACGTCGCCCGCGGCGGAGGGGATCTGCATGGAAATCTGCATATAGGCGCCCCCCTGGAGCAAAATGGAAAACAGAAAGGAAACCGCCAGAATCACCGGCGGCTCCATCCGGGACATGTAGGCGATGGCAATGGCGGTATAGCCCATGCCGCCGCCCATCTGGTCGTTCAGCGTGCGCTCCGCGCCTGCGGCCTGAATCAGGCCCGCAAGGCCGCAGATGCCGCCGCCTAAGAGACTTGCCAGCAGGAGAATTTTTTTGGTGTTCATCCCCGCGTAGCGTGCCGTTTGCTCGTTGGAACCCATCACGGACAGCTCATAGCCCAGCTTGCTGCGGTGGAGCAGAACCCATATGAGAACCGTCAGAAGAAGGGCGACAATCCACCCGGAATGGACGCCCAGCACGGGTTTCAGCTGGAGCTCCACGGGGTAATTGGCAATTTTCGGAAAGCCAAAGGACTGGGGGTCCTTCCACAGGACATATTGGAGATAGGACACCAGCTTGATGGCCACGTAGTTGAGCATCAGTGTCACCAGCGTTTCGCTTACGCCCCACTTCGACTTTAAATAGCCGGCGATCAGGCACCAGCACCCGCCTGCCAGAAAGGCCGCCGCAAACATCAAAAGCATGACCACAGGGGCGGGCGGCCCGCTGACGTTCAGCGCCACGTAGGTCGCCGCCGTCGCGCCCATATAGAACTGCCCCTCGGCACCGATGTTGATAAAGTTCATTTTGAAGCAGACCGCTACCCCAAGACCCATCATCAAAAGCGGGATAATTTTCTGAACGGTCTGCTGCACATAGTAAACAGAGCTGAAGGAGCCCTTCAGCATCTCCCGGTACACCACGAAGGGGTCGTATCCGCAAATTGCCACAACGACCCCCGCCGCAGCCAGAGCGGCCACAAGAGAGAGCATTCTCTGGAGAAGGAACCTGCTGTTTGTCTTCCGTTCAATTCGCAGCATGGCTTGTCTCCTCCTGTCTCTGCCCCATCATCAGCAGGCCAAGCTGCTCCTTTGTGGCTGTCTTCGCGTCCACCACGCCCATCAGCTCGCCACCGTGCAGCACTGCAATCCGGTCGCAGATGCCCAGCAGCACGTCCAGGTCCTCCCCGATGAACAAAATGGCGACGCCCTTCTTTTTTTCTTCATTAAGCTGTTCATAAATAAAGGTGGAGGCGCCGATGTCCAGACCCCGCACGGGGTAGGCTGCGATGAACAGATCCGCGCCCTGGTCGATTTCGCGGCCCAGCAGCACCTTTTGAATGTTGCCCCCGGAGAGGCTCTGGATCGGCTGATCCACGCCGGACGTGCTGACATGATAACGCTCTGTCAGGCGGACGGCCTGGGCCTTCTCCGCCTTTTTGTTCAAGAACGGACCTTTGTCGGAACAATAGGTGCGCAGCGCCGCGTTGTCACTGATATTCAGCCCCGATGCAAGACCCATGCCCAGCCGGTCCTCCGGCACAAAGCCAATCCGGACTCCTTGCCGCAGCATGGCCCGGGGGTCCAGCCCGATCAGTTCGGCCCCCTTGAGCAGCACGCTGCCCTCCGCTGCCCGCAGGCCCACGATGGACTCGCACAGCTCCCTCTGGCCGCTGTCGGCAACGCCCGCAATCCCCAGAATTTCGCAGGAGCAGACGTCCAGTTGGTCAATGCTCAGCTTTTCGCCTGTGCCCCGCTCCGCAAGATGCAGATTTTGGATGGACAGAACCGGCTCCCGCCGCTCCCGGGGCGTCTCCACGTAGGGGACCGAGATGTCCACCGCCCGACCCACCATCAGCTCGGCAAGCCGCGCGGGATCGGACTCGGCAGTCACGATGGAGTCCACGCTGACGCCCTTTCGCAAAACCGTCACCCGGTCGCTGACGTTCATGACCTCCTGAAGCTTGTGGGTGATGATAATCACGGCGCGGCCCTTTGCTTTCATCTCCCGCAGGATTTCAAACAGCCGCTCCGTCTCCTGCACCGTCAGAACGGCGGTTGGCTCGTCCAGAATCAGAATTTCCGCACCCCGGTACAGGGCTTTTACGATTTCCACCGTCTGCTTTTCACCGACGGTCATTCGGCAGACTTTCTTTTCGGGGTCCAGCGGAAGTCCGTATTTTTCGCACAGAGCCATGATTTCGGCAACCGCCCGCTTTTTGCGCAGCAGTGCCCGGGTTTTCATGCCCCCGACGATGTTTTCCCAGGCGCAAAGGGCGTCCACCAGCTTAAAATGCTGGTGGATCATCCCAATGCCATTAAGTATGGCGTCTTTGGGAGAGCGGATGCATACTGGCGTTCCCCCTACGAGAATTTCCCCTCCGTCCGGGGCGTACAGGCCCGAGAGAACGTTCATTAGTGTGCTTTTGCCTGAGCCGTTCTCCCCCAGAATGGCGTGGATTTCTCCGGCGCAGACCTTTAAATTGACATTGTCGTTTGCCTTTACGGGGCCGAAATGTTTTTTAATGTGCCTGAGTTCCACTGCGATGCGCTTTTCCATGTGCTTCTCCTAAAAAACAGACTGCGGCAGTTTGCGCGCTTGCAGTCTCAGTTGACGCTTCCGTTCACACCCTCGACAAACCAGTTGATGGAAAACAGCGCCGTCTGATCCAGCGTCTCGCCGCCAGCCACGGCTGCATTGCCCTGATTATCGGAGATGGGGCCGGCCCAGATGTCCAGCGTGCCGTTTTTAAAGCCCTCTTCGGCCTCGTTTACCTTTTCCTCCGTGCCGTCGGCGAGGTTGTACATCTCGGTCAGGCTGACAAGCCCTTCCTGCATGCCGAGCCACTGATTGGTGCCGGTCCATGTGCCGTCCACAATTCTCTGGACGTCGTTTACAAAGAAGTTTTCCCAGTCGGCCGCCGGGCTGGTCAGGAAGGACTCGGGAATCGTCTCATAACCGGACGTGGCGTAGCCGAAGGAATACGCACCCAGATTGGCCGCCGCAATTGCCGCGTTCAGGCTGTCCAGATAGGCGATGACCACGTCGGAACCGCTGTTGACAAGCTCGGTGGCGATGGCGGTTTCCGTGGCGGGGTCAAACCAGGAGCCGGTCCACTTGACGTTTACCGTCACGTCAGGATTGACGGACCGTGCCCCCAGCGTGAACGCGTCGATCATGCGGACGCACTCCGGGATCGGATAGGAGGCGAGATAGCCGATCTGGTTGGACGCAGTCCGCATACCGGCGATAATGCCGCACAGATATTCGCTCTGGAAATTCTTCGGGAAGAAGGTGGCCAGATTGTCTGCATTGATGCTGCCGGAATAGTGGTTGAAATAGACGTCCGGGTACCGTGTGGCCACATTGGCCACATATTCGCCATAGCCGTAGCTGGTGGCATAGATAACGTTGCAGCCCTGATTAATCAGGTTTTCAACGGCAACCTCGCACTCGGCGGATTCGGGAATGCTGAAGGCATAGTCCACCTGATAGCCTGCGTCCTCCAGCGCCTTGAAGCCTTGCCCCAGCGCATAGCTGAATCCCTCTGTGCCAAGCTCTGTGTTGAAGACGGCGCCGATGTGGATTTCCTCCGCTGTCAGCGCGGGAAGACCGGAGGCAGTGTTGCTTGCGGCGCCGGAGGCGGAACCGGGGGCAGATGCCGCGGAAGAACCCGCAGCGGGGCTTTCCGACCCGCAGGACGCGAGAGACAGTGCCAGCGCGGAAGCCGCCAGCAGGGCGGCAAATTTCTTTAGTTTCATGTTTTTCTCCCTTCGAGTTGCTCCTTATGATAAGCATAAGGAGGCGATAAGGTAGTACCTATCGCAAATTCTTACGGCTTATCATATAGAAGCGTCGCCTGTTTGTCAATTTTAGAATGTAATAAAAAATTTGCGGATTCAAAGCGGGGGTTTGGGGCATGTGACAACCGGGGCGCAGAAAAATTATCCGTGTGCTCCAATCTTCTTGTCTCGCCCGGTTTGTGCAGTTCGTTTGCTTTAAGTGTCTTTCACGAATCTCTAGATGGCATATTCAGGAAGCGGCGTTTGACTTGCCAGATGGAATTTTTCCAGCAGTTCCCCCCGCAGGGAGGTAAACGCTTGGCTGCTTCGCTGCCGGGGCTTTTCCGTGGGTACCGTCACCACTTCGCTGATTCTGCCGGGCCGGGGGGTCATGATGGCAATGCGGTCGGAGAGGTAAACAGCCTCGTCGATGTCGTGGGTCACCAGAATCATGGTGGTTCCGCTGACCCGCTGCAATTCCAGCAGTTTGTCCTGAAGGTCGGCCCGGGTGAAGGAGTCCAACGCGCCCATGGGCTCGTCCAGCAGCAGCACCTCGGGGTCGTTGATGAGACTGCGGGCAATGGCCGCCCGCTGGGCCATGCCGCCGCTGATCTGGTGGGGATAGGCGTCCGCAAAGTCTTGCAGCCCCACCAGCTCCAAAAATTCCGCCACCCGCGCCTTTTCCCGGCGATAGACATGGCGGGCCTTCAGTCCGGCGGCAATGTTCTGCTCCACCGTCCACCACGGAAACAGGCCCCCCTGCTGGAACACATAGCCCCGTTGGGGAGAGGTTCCGTTGATGCTCTGCCCGTTTAGAAGGAGCTGCCCGCCCTGGGGCGTATCCAGTCCGGCCAGCAGCCGCAGCAGCGTGGTCTTCCCGCAGCCGGAGGGCCCCAGCAGAGAGACAAACTCCCCCCGGCCCACGGTAAGGGACACGTCTTGCAGCGCGGTAATTCCCTCTGCCTGCCCGTTTTGCCCGTCCGGGTATACCCGGCTGACATGCTGAATATCCAGAAGAATTCCGTCCGTCATTTGATGACCCCTTTCTGCCAGCGAAGCACATAGTCCCGCAGAACCCCTATCACTGCGAGAATCAGGCTGAACAGGACCGCCATCAGCAAAATGGCGGCAAACACCTTGTAGTAGGCGCTCCAAACCTTCACCACGTTGATATAGTAACCGAGGCCGCCGGGCTGACCCATCATCTCGGCAATCACAAGGCAGGTGAACGAGCTGGCGCAGGCGGTGGTAATTCCCGTAAAAATCTGTGGCGACGCGCTGGGAATTGCCACGCGGAACACCTGAAAGGCGGTTCCCCCACCCAAGGTCCTCGCCGCCTCCAGATGGACCCGGGAGACGGACTGAATGCCAAAAGCTGTCTGAGACGCCACCGGAAACCAGGAGGTGATGACCAGAAGAAACACCGCTGCGGCAAAGGGTGTTGGAAACAGCGTGAGGGCAAAGGGCATCCACGCCACCGCCGGGATAACGCCGCTGATTTTGAGCACGGGATAAGCCCAGTACCGCACCTTTGGGAACCAGCCGATCAGCACCCCTGTCACCACTCCCAGCAGGATACCGGCTATGAAGCCCGCACCGAACAGCCGTAGGGAGTAAAGCAGATTTTTTCCAATGTAGCTCCCCTCCATTAAAAAAGACTCCAGAATCTGAGCGGGTCCCGGAAAAAACGGCTGGGGCGTGAGCTGCAGCTTTGTTCCCAGAATGTCGTATAGCAGCAGTGCCAGCCCCAGAACAAATCGAAACGGGGCCTGACGCACATAGCCGGGGCGGCGCCGGGAATCCAGCCGGGCCCGAACGCCGCCAAGCAGAAATGTCAGCATGACGGCAAGTAGCACGATTCGATAAAAGCCGTTCATGTCTAGCCGGAGTGGGCCCAGAGCGTAATCCGCCAGCTTCACGCCGTCCGATATCTGGGGAATCAGCCAGTTTCCCAAAATGGCCGCCAGAAACCCGGCTGAGGAGAGACTTGCCGCCTGAATCAGGCGGCGGTCCGTCACCGGCGGGTTCGTGTTGTCAATCTGTTTCACGTGATGTCTCCTTCAAATTGCCTCGCCGCACACCTCACACAGAGGTGTGCGGCGAGCAGGTCTGCACTTATTTTCCCAGTGTCAGATCCACCGGGGTAAAGGCCTTGGCGATATACTCCTCGGGGTCGGAGGTGAGATAGCCGATGTCATGCAGTGCCTCGGCAAAGTATTTCACATCCGCCTGCGCGTCCAGCGCCTTACCGGTGTCAAAGTCCGCTTCCGAGGGATAGCCGTAGCCCTTCACCAGCTCCACAGCCAAATCCCGGTCTTCGATGGACACGTACTTCTTTTCCAGAATCAGGTCGGTGGCCGCCTCCGGATTTTTGGCAATGTAGTCCTCGGCCTTTCGATAGGCCCGCAGGATAGCGGAGATCAGCTCCGGGTCCTCTTTCAGCACCTTGGTGGAAGCGTAAAGATAGCAGCAATAGTGGCTGGCGAAGGGTTCGTCCTTGGAGATGTCCAGAACCACCCTTACCTCGCCCGCTTTCTCCGCAACGGAGGCCTTGGGGTCCCAGACGGCTACCAGATCCACCTGTCCGCTCTTCAGCGCCTCCAGAGAGAGGTTGTCGTCGCCGAAGGGCAGGAAGGTTACTTCTGCGTCCTCTCCAATGGCCTTGATGCCGTTTTGCTCCAGCCAGAGGGCGGCTACCTGATAGGTGGTGCCGCCAATTTCATCCACTGCGATGGTTGCGCCCCGCAGGTCTTCGGCAGTTTTAACGGGAGAGTCAGGCAAAACCTCCAGCTTGATGCAGCCCTTGTGCAGCCCGTCAATCACGGTAATGTTCAATCCTGTCTCAATGGAGGGGAAATACATAAAGTCGCCATTGACAATGGGCATGGTGCCGTTGTTCAGGCCCACCTTCTTGGACTCATAGTCGGCAGAAACGAGGTCGGCGTTGATGCCCTCCTCTGCCAGGTACCCCAACTCGTATGCAAGGAAGGTGGGGACGTTGCACAGTGAACCGTTATTACCGGGGATGGTAATGTCCCACTTGACGGGCGTTTCCTGCGCGGTGCTTTCGGCAGAGCCGGACCCAGTTTGGGACGATTGTGCGCCGTTGCCGGAATTTCCAGTGCAGGCGGCGAGCAGGGTCCCCATCATAGCTGCCGCCAGCAAAAGGGACATCGCTTTTACCTTTTTCATGGTCAATCTACCTCTTTTATTCAGAATTTTAATGGCCACATGGCGCGGAGTGTCGACAATTCGTACACCCCGCGCCATGGATTGCGTTATGCACAGGCTGTCGCCTCAAAAGAGACGGCGGCCGCGGTCAGATATTCTTTTACATCGGTCTTTCATACTGAAACAGCGTATCATGGCGGCCGCTCCTTTCTGAAAGAG